>NZ_CANG01000033.1:0-109287 GCF_000309315.1 Sedimentibacter sp. B4 | reverse complement strand
AAGCACTTTCTCCGTTGATGAACGGTCCGAAAGCTCTACTGTCGTCTCCCTTTTTTGGCTGTTCTATTTTGTAAACTGTAGCTCCCATGTCAGCTAAAAGCATTCCGCAGTAAGGTCCTGCCAACACTCTTGTAAGGTCTAGAACTACAACCCCATCCAATAATCCTTTGCTCATTTACTTGCTCCTATAAAATATTTTTTAACTTGTTTAATTTTTTATTAACTATCAATAATAACTCTAATTTATAGAGCAGATAAATTGTCACATTTATCTGCTCATTTTTATACTATGCGCCTATACCGAATAAACCGAATACTACAGCGTACATAATTATTGGGAATACTATCAGGCATATGATTTTTAATCCAAGACCTGCTTTCATCAAGTCAGAAATTTCAAATGCTCCTGTGCTGTAAGCAATTGCATTTGGAGGTGTTGCCGGAGGAAGCATGAATGCGAAGTTAGCTGCAACCATACATACAAGCATTAACTGTAATGGATCCATTCCAATTGCAGTGGCAACCCCTGGAAGTACTGGCAAGAATGAAGCAACAACAACGGCATTTGTTGTAACTTCTGTAATAAATGCTGTAATTATACCGACAACCATGATTATCATTATTGGTGGCATTCCGCCAAGTCCGCTTAAAGATCCAGCTATCCACTGTGCAACTCCTGCATCAGTAATGGCATTACCCATTACCATTGAGCCTCCCAACAGAAGCATTGTTCCCCAAGGTGCATCTGCCAAAGCTTCCTTGCCGCTTAAAACATACTCACCTTTTTTGTAGTCAACAGGTATTACAACAAGAGCAATTGCTATTGCCATTGCAATAGTTTCATCTGTTGCAAACGGTATGAATCTTTTCCTCCAGAACCCGCTGGTAATCCATGCCAATACAGCAACAGCGAATATAATAGCAGTAATTTTTTCACCTTTGCTCATTGTTCCAAGAGCATGATATTCTTTTTTTATAACATCTACGTTTATTTCATCAAGTTTATCAACTTTGTAAAATTTAACCATAAACAGCCAAGCAAGCGGAATCATAACTATAACGAAAGGAAGACCTATCTTCATCCATTCAACGAATCCAAGCTGAACTCCTATTGTTTCTGCAATAATACCAGTTCCTGTAGGAGTTGTTGTTGTTCCAATTAATGTTCCAAGACCGCCCAATGTTGCTGCAAAAGGAATTGACAATACCATTGCTTTTTTGAAACCGCCTGATATTTGTTTGTCCATAGTTGCTATAATTGACATAGCTACAGGCAGCATCATTGCTGTTGCTGTTGTATTTGACATCCACATTGATACAACTGCGGTTGCAAGTATAAATCCTAATACTATCATTGCAGGTTTTTTACCAACCTTCATAACTATACCAAGTGCCATTCTTTTGTGCAGTCCCCATTTAACCATTGAAGTTGCAAGGAATCCAACTCCTAAAACCAAATACACTGTCTGATATGCATAATGTTTAAACAGCACTATGTCATTTTGCCCCTTAGCTCCTGTTATTCCTAGCAAAGGAAATAACAAAATCGGCAATAAAGCTGTTACAGGAATTGATATTGCTTCAGTCATCCAGAATACAATCATCAAACTTGATACTGCCAATACTCTTTGTCCCACAACAGATAATCCTGCAGGTGTTGGCATAATAACTAATATTGCGCAAAGAAGCACACCCACAATAAAACCAATTTTTCTTACTTTAAATTCTCCCATTTGGTCCTCCCATAATTTAATAGATTATAAATGCGTATTTATAAACTCTTGTATTCATATTTAGCATTAATTGTGCCAACTTTTTATTAAAAAATATCTCCCGTTAAAATATTGTTGAAATTTCAATACAATCTTTATATATTAAAAAAATTAAAGTATGAAAATATGTCATCCATCACTTTAATTTTTTATATATTTATTTCATTTTAAAAAAAATAGTTTCATTATGTTTCATTAGGATTCTTTCTGTAACCATTCCATGGAACCTTGCAACATATTATAATTTAATATTGTATTGTTTCATTTTTCTCCACAATGTTGTCCTGCTTATTCCAAGAGCATCAGCTGCTCTTTGAATTGATAAGTCATTATTTTTAAGGGCACTTGCTATCTTTTCAGCTTCCCATTTATTTAAATCATTACCATTGACTGATGTTTGTATACAAACTTGATCTTCTTCAATAGAACCTTCATTGTTGCTAATGTTGTAATCCTTGCTGATGAAGCTGCTTACAAGCTGTTCAAAATCATATCCATTGCCGTGATATTTCATCAAGACAGAGATTCTTTCAACAAAATTTTGAAGTTCTCTTATATTTCCATACCATTTATATGAATTGACCCTTTTCATAATGTATTCAAACATGCTTAAAAATTTTGTTTTTTCACTCCCAAGGTACTTGTCAAAGAAAAATCTTCCAAGAAGCATTACGTCACCGCCTCTTTCCCTTAATGGAGGCACCGTAAGATTCAGAACTCCAACTCTGTAATATAAATCTTCTCTGAATGACTTTGACTTCATTTCATCTATTAAATTCTTGTTGGTTGCTGTGATGACTCTTACATCAACAGGTGTTTTCACAACAGAACCAACTTTTCTTATTTCTTTTTCCTGAAGGACCCGAAGCAGCTGTGCCTGGATTTCTATTGGTATTTCACCTATTTCATCAAGAAAAATTGTTCCCTTGTGAGCAAGTTCAAACAAACCTATTTTTCCGCCCTTTATTGCTCCGGTGAATGCTCCTTCCACGTATCCGAACAGCTCCGATTCCAATAGATTAGAAGATAGCGATGCGCAGTTTATTGCAACAAAAGGCCCGCCTTTTCTTGAACTTGAATTGTGAATGCTCTGAGCAAACAACTCTTTTCCTGTTCCAGTCTCACCTTGAATGAGGATTGTAGAATCCGAAGAAGCATAACTTTTAGCAATTGATATTGCATTTTTTATTTCATCTGATTCACCCTTAATGTCTCTGAAGTGATACCTTGCCACAAGACCTTTTTCATGAAGGCTTCTTCTTATTTTGTTTTCATTTTCCTGAATGACCTTAATATCCTGGAATGTTGCCACAACGCCCTTTACTTTGTCATCAACTACTATGGGTATCCTGTTGGTGGATACAAGAGTTCCGTTAATTTCCATAAGCTGGTTAAGCTGTTTTTCCTTGTTGCTTATTGTGTCAAACATACTCGTGTTGTGTATGATTTCATCTATGTTTTTGCCTACGGCATAACCGGGACTTGTTTTTACTATCTGTTCCGCAACAGGATTTATAACATCCACTTTTCCTTTTTCATCAACTGCAATAATAGCATCATGAGTGAAATTAAGAACAGCCTTGTACCTTTCAAGCTGTACCTTTAGTTCATTTTGCTTCTTTGATTCTTCTTTCTGCACCTGAAGTATCTGTTTTGCTGTTTCAATTGCACTTGTAATAGAAACTTCAGAGTTTTCAATGGTTATATGTTTCAAGTTGTACACTTCGGAATATTTTTGAGTCATTACTCCTCCGATTCCCAAAACCGCACCGTCAGATAATGATTGTCGCACTATTCTTTCACAGTCCTTGTCTGTCTTGAAAGTATAATATTTTGCCTTTATATCCAACATGCTGCAAAGACTTTTTACATCATCTGTCATTTCTCCATAAGAAAAAAAGGCTATAATTCCATTTTCATATTTTGCTACTTCAATGGATTCTATGTAATCTGACAAAATACTGTTAATTGCAACCACCGATACATTTAACTTAGATTCAATTATGGCTGAAGCAGTACCCTTTCTGCTTATTATTACCTTTGCACCCTGTTCAACTAAATTTCTTGCAATTCTCAATGCATCATTAAGAGTATCTTCTTTTGAAATTGGAACAAACACATCAATTTCTTCATTTCGCTGTTCAATTATGTTTCTCGTTTTCTGAGCAAGCTGAATGGTTGGTGCAATAAGAGATATTTCAGTTACTCTTTTGTTAAGCATGTTGATTGACTGTTCTATTTGTATCAATTGAAACATCCTTTCACTTTAATATCATTAAATAATGTTACATTTTAAATTATGATAACACAAAACCAAATAAAAATCTTTAAATTTTTATTTGTTAAATATTAAAGTGCTAGTATGTTACTGCATTTCACGTATGAACATGTTGTCTCTTTCAAGAAGCGAATCAATTGTGTCGTATCCTAACCTCTTCAAAAGTTCCATGACATATGGATTGTCTACGGGAGTTTTGTATTGTGCTTCACTGCCGTAGTCATTTACATGTTTTGTTCCCTGCTGGGAGTCTATGATTCTTTTAGGACCGCCAACACACCCTCCGACGCAACCCATTCCTTCAAGAAAGTTTTCAGAAATTTTTCCGCCCTTTATTTCGTTAAGAAGCTCCTTGCACTGGGCAATTCCATTGGCCTGTCTTGACCTTAGAGGAATGGTTCTGCCCGGGCGCAAATAATCCAGAGTGTCTTGAATTGCTTCGCTCACTCCGCCTGTCCTTGCGTAAATTCTTCCTGTTTTTGAAGAATGGTCCCTTAAGTCTTCTTCCATCTTTTCAGGTTCTATGCCTGCAATTTCAAAGATTTCTGCAACTTCCTGAAATGTGAGTACAAAATCAACTGCATCTTCTATGTCCTTCTCCCTTGCTTCTGCCTTCTTTGCTACACATGGACCTATGAACACTGTCTTAACCTGTGGATACAGCTTCTTTATGGATCTGCCGCAGGCAACCATGGGTGAAACTGAAGGCGGCAAATGAGGAACCATGTCATTGTATATTTTCTTTATCATTGCAATCCACATGGGGCAGCAGCAACTGGTCAGGAGAAAATCTTCATCTGTCTTTATGGATTTATCAAATTCAAGTGCTTCTTTCAACGTGAGAATGTCTGCAAAAAGTGCAACTTCAATCATTCCGGCAAAACCGATTTTTTTGAATGCGCTGCGTAATTTTCCCGGTGTCACTTCAGGTCCATACTGACTTGTGAAAGCAGGTGCAATCATGGCATATACAGGATAGACACCGTTGTTTATCATTTCAAAAAGCGGCAGCAGATCCTTTTTGTCTGTAAGGTTGTTCTTAATGCAGCTTTCTATGCACCTTGTGCACCCTATGCAGTCCTCTGTCACATATACATTACCTTCTTCGTCTCTTTTCATCGCCTTAAAATCACAGCCATCATCGCATTTTCTTTTTTCTTCATCACTGCAGCAGCAGTCCCCAATTCTCACTACGGTTCCATGTTTGTCAGGATTTAAAAGACAATCCAGGTGGTGAGGATCAAATTCCATAAGCTTTTTAAGTTCTTCGTCTATTTTTTTATTTATAGCAGCCTTTAATAGATGATCATAAAGGGAGTTGTAAGATTCCATAAGTTCCTCCATGTTTTTCTATTATTATGAACAAATAAAGACTAAAAATTACAGAATTAAAAAAATAAGCCTCACAGAAGTGAAGCTTTGAAGTCTAAGTTATATTATTGATTTTATTCATACTCTTGATTAAAAGATGCTTGTTTCATATCATCAACCCTGCGGCCATATAATCCCTTTAATTTTGCCTTATGTTCATACATGCGTTCGTCAGCACATTTAAACGTTTCATAAATACTGTTGTCTTCTTCCTTGATGTAAAAGGCGCAGCCATAGGCAAGTTCAATTTTTATGTCGTGTATATTGTTAACTTCCAAAAGAAGCTTTTCAAGTTTTATAAGAGATTCTGCAATATCTTCTTCAGAAGCACCTTCACAAAGAGCACAAAATTCATCTCCTCCGATTCGATACGCCTTGCCGATTTTTTCAAAACTTTCCTGCAGCACTGTGGCTGAAATGAGTATTGCCCTATCTCCTGCATGATGGCCCTTGCTGTCGTTTATTTTTTTCAGGTCATTTAAATCAAGCACCACAACTGCAACAACGTTGTCTTTGTTGTCATAAATTTCCATTTCTCGTTCAAATGCTTTTCGGTTCATAATCCCGCTTATTACGTCATATTTAAACTGAAGTTCTCTAAGGAAAATATAGTATAATAACAGAGATAATGCAACGCTTGGCCACACTATGTGAAAATCAACAAATTGAAGCTGCAGCGAAACACCCAGTACTGGCATAAAAAAGACATATTTTAAAAAGAGCATATCATCCCTTTCATATTTAGAATCATTTCTCAATATGGAAATCATAAACAATATGTAGTAAAAAAAGCCTATGACTATGGGAATTGCAAATAAACTTCCTCTGTGATATGTTGCAGCATGATCAAAGTAAAATATCCATCCTGTTTTGTAGGTTGCAATGCTTATTACAGAATTTAGAAGCAATGGAAATGAGTAAAAAATTTTGTTGTTATTAATATCATTGTTGTATAAATACAAGAGTACAAAAGGAACTACTGGAGTAAGGAAAAATCCCAAGACATTTTCCAGCTTGTAAAGCCATATATGTTCAACATTTTGAAGGCTTTGCCCCCAAATATCCATTATTTCCAAGGATAATATAATTATTGTAATAGTTGAAGCTAATATGTATATTTTTGTTTTGTACACATCTACTACTGCATTGCGTCTTGCCAGGTTAATTGTAAAAAACAACGCTGCAATACCAATGACATCAGAACCTATTGAACCAACATTCAAATTAACTCCACCTTTTATGGTAATCAGCAAAATATAAATAATTTTTGCTGATAGTATTTTCTTATTTATTATACAATTTATTTTGCATAATTTCAATCATTTATGAAATTTAATGGTTGAATTCATTTGAATTCAACCATATTTTTCCTGTATCTGGATGGCACGAACTGAAACTGCAAATTTATATTTTTTCTTTCCTTTATTGCAAGGTCAGTGAAATATTGCTTCCATAAACTTTGAATCCTTTTTTCGTCTTTTGAGTATTCAGGATTCTCAATATTCACATTTTCTTTTATTTCCCATAACCCATCAGAATATAAAACAGCTTTTTTCCTTTTTTCGTCATGAATTATGAACTTTTCATACTTGTACCTGTCGGCAAAGTGATCAGTTATTAAAATCAAAATGTCATTGTCAGGAGAAAATCTTGAATATAAAATTCCTCCTATGTCAGCAAAACGCAATATTCCAAGAACCCTATGCTCCTCTCTCGAAACTTTGATGTAAGCTTCATTTATGGGAAGCACTTTTTCATGAGAGAAAAAATTCATTGTGTTTTTTCCATACTTAAAGGCAAAACTCAAGAAATCAAGTATTATATTTTCCTTATTTTCGAAATTTGAAAGAAAGCAGTAAAAAACATTTATGTAGGCTTCCCTTGAAATTTTATTGTTTATTGCATTAGAAACAGTTTCTGCCTTCTCTTTATTTGTTTTTATGATTTTGTATTCATTTACAATTGATTGCTGGTAGCTTGAGGCATTATAAATTCCCGCTGCATTTTCCACTTTGTAATGGAAGTAAATGCACGTTAAAAGTCCTTCGAAAGTTCCGTCATATAAATAATCCATAGCCACCTCATATAAACTCGTAAATGCTTAATTGCTTTTGTATTTCCTTAAATCTTATTTCTTCCTTTATGGCATCCGGTTCAAACTGTGTATTGCCATAATATTTACCGTTTACAGTGATGAAGTATCTTGCCCTTTTTAAGACTGTCTTCATTCTTCTCAGGGTGTCGTAGGAAAGTTCTGCATTTTTTCTTTCCCTTATAATTCTCTGAGCGCTGGTCACTCCAAGGCCGGGAACTCTTAGCAGATCCTCGTAAGATGCCTTGTTTATTTCAACAGGAAATCTGTCAAGGTTTCTCAAGGCATACATCATTTTAGGATCAAATTCAAGATCCAGGTTCGGTTCGATTTCCGTGAAGAGTTCCTCTGATTTGAAATAATAAAATCTCATGAGCCAGTCTGCCTGGTAAAGCCTGTGCTCTCTTAAAAGAGGAGGCATGGAGCTTACTGCAGGAAGATTTGGTGATGTAACAACGGGAATGTATGCTGAAAAAAACACTCTTTTCATGCTGAAACGATCATAAAGATTCTGAGACACATTTAGAATTGTCCTGTCACTGTCTGGTGTTGCTCCAATTATCATCTGCGTTGACTGTCCACCAGGTACAAAGCGAGGAGCGTTCACTGAATGCTTCTTGTCTTCTATATATCTTGCTGCTTCATTTTTGATTAAATTCATTGGCTCAAGAATTTTTTCTATTTTTTTTTGTGGAGCAAGTATTTTAAGGCTTTCTCTTGTGGGAAGTTCAATATTCACACTCATTCTGTCAGCCAGTGCCCCTGTTTTTTCAACAAGAAGAGGGCTTGCTCCAGGTATTACTTTCACATGTACATATCCCCAGAAATTGTATTTGTAACGCAGAAGGTACAAAACCTTGTATATATTTTCCATTGTGTGGTCAGGACTTTTTTCAACTGCCGAGCTTAAGAACAATCCTTCTATATAGTTTCTTCTGTAAAACTGAATAGTGAGCTCTGCTACTTCCTCAGGTGTGAATGTGGCTCTTTTTATGTTGTTCGTCACCTTGTTCAGGCAATATTTGCAGTCATAAATGCAATCATTGGTCAAGAGAATTTTCAAAAGAGAAATGCATCTTCCGTCTGAAGACCAGGCATGACAAATTCCTGCTGCAGAGGCATTGCCTATTCCACCAGTAGTATTGTTTTTTCTTTCAACTCCGCTGGATACACATGAAACATCATATTTAGCAGCATCTGATAAAATTTTCAGCTTTTCAAACAAACTTTCGTCCATAACTCACCACTTCTTTTTTCTTAAATAATATCACAGACAGTCATCATTGTCAAACATATGTTCGTTTATATGCCATAATTAAAGCAGAATTTCTAAAGTGAAATTCTGCTTTTTGTTTACTTTAAAGGAAGAGGAATTTTAATTGGTTCCTTTAGGAATATTTTAGGTGTCAAAGACCTCTGGAGAATTACTACTCCACTTTCAGGGTATTCCACTGTTAAATATGTTTCCATTACTGAATCTCTCCCCGAACTTCCTTCTGATTTTATTTCGTACGGGTTTCCTTCACTGTCCGTATATTTTGAAACAAAAATTCCAAACATATCGTCGCTGATGGTGTTGGTTAAAAAAATCAAATCTGCTTTTGGACCGCGTCTTGATACTTTTGAAAGCTGCATTCCTTCAACCTCAGGTGAAAAAACGCCCTTTTCCAGGTCAACGGTTATAAACTCCTTGTCTTTTTCAAGAAGGCGAATTCCCTTTATTATTAGATATTGTTCCTTAGGCTCTGCAAAATAATCAGATTGGATATAAACATTCATGTGGCTGTTAGTTTCATCGTATGTTGAAGTGATTCCGCTTCTTACTGAATACATTTGTGTTCCTTCCCTTTCAACTGCCAGATCAAGTCCTTTTATCCATGCAGAATTTTCTTTGGAAAACTCAAATGACACTTCCGTCCCCGTAGGATAGACTTTCATTTCCTTTAGAGTTATTTTTTGACCCATTATGATGTGCTCTTGATTGAATTCATATTCTATGGGTTTAGCAAATTCATTGAATTCAATATTAAATGAAAAGTTTCCCACTTCTTCTGTCAGCGGATACTTTTCATCCTCCAGTGTGGAAAACACATCAGTATTGCTTAATTTTTCATCTCCCTGCACCTGGTACGTTTCCCTTTTGAGAGACACATTTATTTTAATTGAATGGGGAATAAATCCTTCTGAAAAATTATACTGCTGCATGATTAGTCCCTTTGATTCATTTTCTTCCCATGAAATGTTAGATGATGAATATCCGAATCCTTCAATTTTTTTTCCTGAAGATCCGTCTTCCATACTCGTCAGGCTTATTCCTGCCCATTGTCCTTCTGTAAGTTCAAAATCATCAGGAAGTTTGAAGAAAAGAACCAGATTTTTTTCATCTGCTATAACATAAGGAAGCAGAAGTTTTTCACTGCCGTCATATGCTATGAGATTTGTTTGTTGTATATAATCATTTTCAATAGCGCTTTTTAAGCTCCTGTCAAACTTCACATATTCTGCTATGCTCCCTATGAGCGGTATTTCTGCAACAATTCCGGCAAATGCCGTGCTTGTGTTTACAAGCACAATAAACATTACTGCTGCTGCAACAGAAGATATGAAACTTACAAGTGCTCTTTTTTTCCTTTTTTCCTTAAGTATTCTCATTTCAAGCCTGCGTTCCACATGTGCCAATTCTTCAGGATACTCAAATGACTCTTCTATTAAATTTTTCATATTTTTATCTTCCATTTGTTCTCCTTCCTATTCATTGAATTCAAGCTTCAATATTCCCAGAGCCTTCCTTGCACGGCTTGATACAGTTCCTTCGGGAATCTCAAGAATTTCCGCTGTTTCAGAAATTGTATAACCCCCGAAGTAACGAAGAACTATTACCTTGCGCAGATTTTCCTCTAGTTTTTGCACTGCCAGTTTTACAGGAAGATTAAGTTCACTGTCAAGATAGACTGCTTCCGGCATCACTTCCACTAGAGTTTCTTGTTTTTCTTTTCTCAGAATTCTGTAGCATTCGTTTATCAATATTCTTGTGAGCCATGTCTTTAAATACCTTTTTTCCTTAAGTTCCCTCAGGTGCTTGTAACCCAAATAAACAGCCTCATCAACGGCATCAAGGGATTTGTTTTCATCACAAAGATATCCGTAGGCAATGCGGTACATCACTGTCTTGTATTCTGTTATAAAAGAGACATACTCTTTCTTGTCAACTGCATCTTTAAACATGCTTAATCTCCTCTCTATACATTAGAGAATCTAAGAAAGTATTTTCATTTCGGAATTTAAAAATATTTTTATAAAAATTAAAGCCTTGTCTTCATGATGATGACAAACCTATTTTCCAACAAATCGTAGGGGCGGGTCTTGTGCCCGCCCGTGTTTTTAATTCAATAATTTTGTAATTTCGATAGAACAGTATCCATCCTGCATCATTGAAATCCAATGTCATCATACTGAGGCCACAGGCCTTACTTTATTTTCAGGATTTTTCTTGTTGCTTTTACAGCGGTTTTAAACATAATGCCTTCCATTTCCCTGCTTACATTTTTGAGTTCCTTGCGTATTTCTATTTTTTGAGGGCAGTGAAGCTCGCACTTTCCGCATTCTTTGCACTGTGATGCATATGCCGGAGTTGAAGACATGGCTCCCAATGTCTGAGCATATTTCACTTTGTACATTTTGTCCTCAAGAAGATATTTTTCGTTGTAGCTTGCAAAACACCCTGGAATATTCACACCGTGAGGGCATGGCATGCAATATGCACAGGCAGTGCAGGGAACCTTGATTTTCTCGTTCATTATAGTTTTAACCTTATTGAACACTTCAAGTTCTTTTTCAGTAAGTGAATTTTCTCTTGCATCCCCGGCAATTCTTATATTTTCCTCGACCTGTTTTTCATCGCTCATTCCGGAAAGAACAACATTTACTTCCTTGTGGTTCCATATCCACCTAAGACCCCATTCAGCAGGAGATTTATTTTTGTCACATTCTTCAAAAGCCTTTATAACGCTTTTAGGAAGACCTGTTACCAGCTTTCCTCCCCTTAATGGTTCCATAACAATCACCGGTATGGACATTTCATATGCAAGCATCAGTCCTGATTTTGTGGCTTGATTGTTTTCATCAAGATAATTGTACTGAATCTGGCAGAAATCCCAGGGGTATGATTTTATTATCTGTTCAAAATCCTGTTTGCTGCCGTGAAATGAAAAACCGATGTTTCCTATTGTTCCTTCTCTTTTCAGTTCTTCAAGATATTCCATGACTCCCAGTGATTCCATTTTTTTGTACATGGCTAAATCTGTAAGCATGTGCAGAAGGTAATAATCTATATGGTCTGTCCTGAGCCTTGTAAGCTGCGTGGATATTATTTTTTTTGCATTGTCAAGCTTGTTTACCATGTAAGGAGGAAGCTTTGTTGCAATATTTACCCTATCCCTGTATCCGTCCTCCAAGGCCTTACCAAGAAGCGATTCACTTTTTCCTGCATGATATATGTACGCCGTATCAAAATAATTAACTCCATTTTCTATGGCACTTCTAATCATGTTAATTGCTCTTGTTTCGTCAATTGTTCCTCCCCTTGTGGGAAACCTCATGCAGCCGAACCCTAATATGGAAAGTTCGTCTACATTTTTCTGGTTAATCTTTTTTATCATTTTTATCCTTCCTTATTTGAATTCAAACTTGAAGCTTGTTCCTGTTCCGGGCTCGCTTTCTGCCGACATTTCAACATTGTGCCTGTTAGCAATCTGCAGGGCTATGGTGAGTCCCAGCCCTGTTCCTGTTTTATTTTCTTCTGTTTTTATCCTGTAGTAACGGTTGAATATGTAAGGCATATCTTCCCTCGAAATTCCAATTCCAGTATCCCTTATCTCAACTGTATTATTCTTTAAGTTTAAATATATTATGCTGTTTTCCTTTGAAAACTTTATGGCATTGTCAATTACAATCATAAACATCTGTCTAAGCCTTCCGTAATCTCCTTTGATCATGAAAATGTCCCGGTCCTCAGCATAATCTATGATTATGTTTTTCTTTCTCGCCATGTTTGAAGCGCTTCTTACTGCATCTCTTATTACATCGCAAAGATTAATTTCATGCATTTCAATTTTAAAATCAGAATTCTGAAGCCTTGAAAGTTCCAGAAGGTCGTTTACAAGCCTTTCCAGTCCCTTGCTTTCATTAAGCATCTGCTTGTTGTATTCCTTTACCTGGGCAGGGTCCTTTACCACTCCGTCGCATATAGCCTCAAGGGAGCCTCTTATTACCGTTACCGGGGTTCTTAATTCATGGGAAATGTTTGTGATAAAGTCTTGTCTTTGCTTTTGAAGTCTTTCGCTTTCATGACTTGCCTTATCAAGCCTTTCACTTAAAACATCTATTGTAGCGGCAAGCTCTCCAATTTCATCATCCTGCACAATTCCTGTCTTTGCTGTGTAATCGCCTTCAGCCAGAACAAGCGCAGTGCTTTTCATCTTTTTAAGAGGCTTTGTAAAATACATGGCAAGAAAAACAGATATTACAATTGACAAAACAAGAGCAATTACAATGCTTATTACAAGCATTTTAAATCCTTCAAAAATAGCATCGTTCATTCCTTCAACAGGTGAATGAATTAACAGTGCTCCTATTATTTGGTTCCCTGAAACTATAGGGGTTCCCACAGTCAGTGTAGGCGTCCTAAGCATGTCGCTGAAGCCTTCACTGAATGTTGTGCTGCCGTCAAACACGTCTTTTACAACAACATCTGCATCTTCAGGCATGTCTGAATACGTGTAATGCATTTGTGCCATAGGGCCTATGGTCAATAGATTTAAATTTTCATCCACAATCCACACATCTGCCATGGCTATATCATCCACATTTCTGAGATATGAGCCAAGACTTCCCTGCATGTACATTCCTCCCATGCCCATGCCCATTCCCATGCCTCCGCCTTGTGTGCCGGAAAATGAAGAACCTTCCAACAGCTCCGATATGGTTTCTGCTATATTAAGAGCACGTCTTTCAATGTCATTTTTGTGAATTTCAATTGTGTTGTTTTTAAACAGGCTCATGAATATGCTGCCTATTACAACAGCAAATATGAGCAGCGCCGCTGAAAAATATATAATGAGTTTTCTTGCTATTTTATTTTTCATCTGCCTCAACCTCAAATTTATATCCTACTCCCCAAATAGTCTTTATGTCCCAATTAGTATGTTCAAATTCATCAAGCTTAGACCTGAGTCTTTTGATATGTGAGTCCACAGTCCTGTTGTCTCCGAAATAATCGTATCCCCACAGGCTATTCAACAGGTTGTCTCTTGTAAAAACCTTGTTCCTGTTCGACACAAGAGTCCAAAGAATTTCAATTTCCTTTTTTGTTAAAGAAACATTTTTATTGTCAATTGTAACAATGTAATCGTTCATATTAATTTTCAGGTTGTCATATGAAAAAATCTGGATTGCTTTTTTGTCATCAATCATTATTCTTCTCATGATTGCTCTTACTCTTGCCATAACCTCTGCCGGTGAAAAAGGTTTAACTATATAATCATCAGCACCTATGTCCAGTCCCATAATCCTTTCGAAATCCTCTCCTCTTGCAGTAATCATTATAATGGGAACATTAGACTGCTTGCGGATTTCACGGCATACTTCAAAACCGTCCATTTCCGGCATCATTACATCAAGCAGGACTATATCAGGGTTGTATTTTTCAAAACTTCTTAAGGCTTCCCTTCCATTGAATGCAGATTTAACTTCAAAGCCTTCATTTTTAGCGTATTCTTCAAGTATTGACGTTATTTGTCTGTTATCATCTGCTATAAGCATTACTGACATAAAATCACCTCTGTAATATGATAAGCAATTATACCATATTATAGTATTCAATGTGTGGCAAAATTTTGTTTTTTGAGTTTCAAGTCATTAAAAATTACATAAAAACAATATAAAAAAGACACACTTTTGCCACAATTTTATTTTATAGTGACAATACAAACTAAAATCAATAACAGGAGGTAACAAAATGAAAAAACATAAAAAAGCAGCAGTGGTAGTACTGGTTGTGCTGGCTCTGTTGGCAACATCATTTACAGCTTTTGCTTACACAGTAAGTTCTCCAGCTGAAATCCTTGCAGGATTAACTGGAAAAAGCGTTGAAGAAGTTACAGATGAAAGGTATGAAACAGGATTGACTTACGGCCAAATGGCTTATGATGAAGGATTGTGGGAAGAATACAATGAAAAAATGCTTGAAGATAAAAAAGCATACCTGGATGAAAAAGTTAAAGACGGAACAATAACTCAGGAACAAGCAGACGATATATATGAAAACATGCTTTTAAGACAGGAATATTGCGCAGCTAACGGAACAGGCGGCTTCGGCGGTGGAATGATGGGACTTGGCTACGGCGGCGGAAGAGGCTGCGGTGGCGGTGGAAGAGGCTTCGGCGGCGGAAGAAACTGGCAGTAACAATAAAAACCTGGATTTCCCAGGTTTTTATAATTTTTTGAGCATTTTCTTGAGATTGTCTTTGTCAACAATGTGTATAAGCCCTCTGGATAGTCTTACTATGCCCAAAGTCTCAAAATTTTTAAGCATTCTGGAAACAACTTCTCTGGCGCTTCCCATGTACTTGGCAATTTGATCGTGCGTGAGTTTAATATCAGGTGATTTGTTTTTTGAAGATTCATCCAGTAAAAATGTAGCAAGTCTTTTGTCAAAGCTTGTGAACAATATTTGTTCAATTGCCCACATTACATCTGAAAATCTGTCAACAGTGTTTTTTAGAGCAAAATTTTCCACATATACATTTCCCAGGGTGAGCTGGCTGAAAGCAGAAATGTTCAAAAGCATCACTTCTGTATCGCTCTGTGCATCTATGAAAACATCAAATGTGATGTTGTGAAGTATGCATGAAGCAGACAAAACACATGCATCTCCGTCAGAAAGCCTGTAAAGCGTAACCTCACGGCCATCCTCAGACAATATATATACTCTCAGTTCTCCGGATAGCACCAAAAGAAGGCCTAGGCACTCATTGTCAGCACTGTGAAGATTTTCTCCCTTGGTATATTTAACTTTTTGCACATTATTCTTAAAAAGTTCCTTTTCCCTGGAACTTAATTTATCCCAAAAGCTTAAATCCGTGACAATATTTTTCAATTCCTCATCATTCATTCAATAACCCCCAACAAGCATTTACAATATTATAACACATGTTTAATCAAAAGAAACTATTTTCATATTCAATTTAATAAATGGAATATAATATATGATATTTATTATATGAATTCATGAATCACTTTTACACTGTGAATATTATAATACTATCAAAACAAAAAACTAGCGGCTTAGATTTTTGACAATTTCACTGTCATAAACCCAGACACTAGTTTTTTTATTTATATTTCTACATTTACTTTGATTTAGCCATCATTTTTTCATCAAGCTCAACCAATACTTCATCATTTATTTTTTCAAGATTGTTGTCCCATAAGTATTCCTTTGTTTCGCTTACGATAACACTTGACAAAGCAATCAGTGAAATCAAGTTTGGTATAGCCATCAAACCGTTGAACAAGTCTGCCAAATCCCATACAAATGCCAATGACATAACAGCACCGAAATATACAGCAATTGTATAAAGAACTCTGTAAGGAAGTATGGCTTTCTTTGAATGGAACAGATATTCCACGCATTTTTCTCCGTAATATGACCATCCAAGTATTGTTGAGAATACGAATGTCATAAGACCAATTGTCAGAACTATAGGTCCGATAACAGGAATGTTTCCGAAAGCAGCGTTTGTTAAATCTCCGCCGTTAAGACCAGAGTTCCAAACACCTGTATTAACAATTGTTATACCTGTTATCATACATACAATTACTGTATCCCAGAATGTTCCTGTTGATGCAACAAGAGCCTGTCTAACAGGATTTCTTGTCTGTGCTGCAGCAGCAACTATAGGAGCACTACCTAAACCAGATTCATTGGAGAACAAACCTCTGGCTACCCCGTATCTTGCTGTCATCATTATTGTTGAACCTGCAAATCCGCCCACAGCTGCCTGGCCTGTGAATGCGCTTGACACGATCAATCCTATTGTTGCAGGTATTGTTTTAAATGTCATAGCAAGGATAATAACGCAGCCAATTACATAGAATATAGCCATGAAAGGTACAAGCTTGTCGCAAACGCTTGCTATTCTCTTAACACCGCCTATAATAACTACACCTGTAAGTACTGCCAGTGCTATACCTGTTATCCAAGTAGGAACTTGAAACTGATTTGCCATCATGTTAGAAATTGAGTTTGCCTGCACAGTGTTACCAATACCAAATGCTGCAACGCTTCCAAACAATGCAAACATATATGCAAGCGGTTTGTTTTTCATTCCGTATTCCAGAACGTACATAGGTCCGCCGGCCATTGTTCCATCAGCTGTTTTAACTCTGTACTTAACTGAAAGCAGTGATTCTGCATACTTTGTGGAAATGCCGAACACACCTGTCATCCATGTCCAGAAAACAGCACCAGGTCCGCCTAATGCTATGGCAGTAGCAACGCCGACTATGTTTCCTGTTCCGATTGTAGCAGCCAATGCAGTTGCAAGTGCGCTGAACTGGCTTACGTCGCCTGTTGCCAATTCATCTTTTGTTACAGAAAGTTTAATAGCCTTACCAATGTGCTTTTGAATGAACTTGAGGCGGAATGTTAAATAAAGATGAGTTCCGAACAATAAGATTACCAGAGGCCAACCCCACAGCCATCCATCAATAGTTGTTACTAATTGAGCAATTCCTTCCATTTTTACCCTCCTATATAGTATAATTTCATAACGTTTTAAGAAACGTTTGCCTTAATTATAGTACATACATTTCATAAATTCAACTAATATTTTGCTATAATTTGTGATATTTATTTTACATTTTAACGATTAGTAGTTACACACGTGATATTTTTTTAACTATTAATGCTACAATACAAAACTTCACTTAAGCATCATTAAAACTTCACTATATGAACACAAAGAGGCTTTATTATGAAAGAAAGAAACGGAGGAAACAATTATGGGTGATAAAAACAACAATGTATTTGAACGAATTGAAAAAAAATATCTTCTTTCAGAAGAAAAATTCAACTTATTATTTCAAAAAATTGAGCCTTACATGTCCATAGATAAATTTGGTCTTCACACAATATGCAATATTTATTACGACACTGAAACATTTGACTTAATAAGAAATTCCATAGAAAAACCCTCTTACAAGGAAAAGTTCAGGCTCAGGAGCTACGGTGTTCCGGGAGAAGACAGCATGGTGTTTCTTGAAATAAAAAAGAAATACGACCGCACAGTATTCAAAAGAAGAATATCACTTAGCTTAAATGAAGCTGAGGATTATCTGGAACGAAACATAAAGCCAAAAAAAGACAGCCAGATACTTAGAGAAATAGACTATTTCATTAAACTTTACAACCCAAGGAAAAAGTATTTATAGCATATGACAGAGTTGCATTGTTTGGAAAGGAAGATGAAAGTTTAAGAATAACTTTTGACACAGACATAAGGAGCAGGACACATAATCTTGATTTAAGAAAGGGAGACTTCGGCATGGCCATAAATAATTTCAGCGGCTATCTCATGGAAATAAAAACATCCGCCTCTCTTCCACTGTGGCTTGCACGAATATTGTCAGAACTTGAAATATATCCTGATTCCTTCTCCAAGTACGGATCAGTATACAAACAGGGTTTAATAAATGAAAGACTTTTTGAACAGTCAATCCATGAAGAGCTGACTGAACAGGAATTAAAAAACAAACTAAATTCATCAACAAATTGGAGGAATATAAAATGTTTACAAGCATCTTAACAACTACGACAGAAGCATTATCTGTTACAAATGCCATTTTATGTATGGTGTCTTCATTGGCTCTGGGCATAGCAATAGCTCTAACATACATGTCCAGCAAAAAATATACGAAAAATTTCGTGGTGACGTTGGTACTCATGCCATTGCTGGTACAGCTTGTCATTATGATGGTCAACGGAAACCTGGGAACAGGGGTTGCAGTCATGGGAGCATTCAGTCTGGTAAGATTCAGATCTGTTCCTGGAAGCTCAAAGGAAATAAGTTTCATATTTTTCGCCATGGCTGTAGGAATAGCAACAGGTATGGGATTCATAACATTTGCAGCAGCTGCAACAGCTGCAATATGCCTTGTGTTTATGGCATTGTACAAAAGCGGCTTCGGTGACAGCGCTGCTTCTGAAAGATCACTTAAAATAACAATACCTGAAAACCTGGATTACACAAATGTGTTCGATGACTTATTTGTAAAATATCTTAAGTCATCAGATTTATTAAAAGTTAAAACTACAAATTTAGGAAGCATGTTTGAGCTTCACTACGACATCGTTCTTAAAAACCTCGAAGAAGAAAAAGCATTACTTGATGATATCAGATGCAGAAACGGCAACTTAACAATTATATGCAGCAGAAAGCATGCTCAAAATGAAGAACTATAAGGAGACTAAAATGAAAAACAAAATATTTTACAAAATGACTGCACTGCTAATGAGCTCAGCACTTCTCATGTCATGCAGCACAAATTCAGGAACACAATCAGCAGCCAATGAAACTGGAAGTGAAAATACAGAAGTTAACTTAAATATCAAGACCCTGTCCCAAAACCTGGTTGAATACCAGGATGACGATTATTACACAGATTGGGAAGGACAAAGTCCAAACTACATCAAATTAAATGGAAGCTCTGCAGAGCTTGAGGGAACAGGAGCATCAATTAAAGAAGGAACCATAACAATAACTTCGCCGGGAACATACGTAGTAAGCGGCAGTCTTTCCGACGGACAGATTATTGTAGATGCTTCCAAAGAAGATACCGTAAGAATAGTTTTAAACGAAGCGCAAATAAGCTGCTCCGACAATGCTCCTATTTATGTGGTAAGTTCAGAAAAAACAATTATTTCTCTTGAAGAAAACACAGAAAACTCTGTAACGGACGGCAGCTCCTATGTGCTGGCAGATGGTACTGACGAACCAAATGCTGCTATTTACAGCAAGGACGACCTCACCATAAACGGAGCTGGAAAACTCACCGTGAATTCAAATTACAACAACGGGATAAACGGAAAAGATCAGCTGAAGATAACAAGAGGAACAATAGTAATTAATTCTGTGGATGACGGTCTCATGGGAAAAGATCTGGTTGCAGTAAAGGAGGCTGATTTAACAATTACTGCAGCAGGTGACGGTATTAAAGCAACAAACGACACTGACGCTGACAAAGGAAATGTGGTTCTTGAAAGCGGAAATTTCAATATAACTGCAGGCTCTGACGGCATACAGGCAGAAAAAAATCTTTCAGTATTTGACGGAACATACCAGATAGCTTCAACAGGAGATTCAATACATTCCAACAGCACCATAAGCATCTACGGAGGAACTTTTGAAATAACATCAGAAGATGACGGTATTCACGCTGATTCCACCATAGACATAAGCGGAGGAACAATAAACATACAAAAAAGCTATGAAGGCATTGAAAGTGCACTGATTAACATTACAGGCGGAAATATAACACTTGTCTCTTCAGATGACGGAATTAACGTTGCAGGAGGCATGGATAGCTCATCTGTAAACGGAAGACCAGGTCAAAACAGCTTCTCAGAAACCAGTGAAAACAAGCTTACAATTACAGGTGGAAACATTGTTGTAAACGCTTCAGGTGATGGTCTTGATGCTAATGGCTCCATATACATGGATGGAGGAAAAGTTGTGGTAAACGGCCCTACAAACAACGGAAACGGCTCACTTGACTACGACCAGACTTTTGAAATGAACGGAGGAATGCTTATTGCAGCAGGAAGTTCAGGAATGGTTCAGACACCTACAGACAGTTCAACACAAAATTCACTGCTCATCAGCTATTCTCAAATTCAGCAGGCAGGAACTACTGTTAAAATTCTTGATGGAAACGGAAACACAATTGTTGATTTTACACCTGAAAAAACATTCCAGTCTGTACTTGTAAGTTCATCTGATTTAAATCTGGACACAGCATACCAGCTGTACTCTCAGGATACAAAGACAGCTGATTTTACACTTACAAAAAACATCCTGACCATTTCTGAGACAGGAGAAGAGGTTACAGTGGGAGGTTTTGGACAGCCCGGACAAGGCGGCGGACGTGGAATGAAACCTGGAATGCAAAACGGTGAAGTACCGGAAATGCCGGAAGGTGAAAGACCGGCTGGTTTTAAGGGTGACAGGCAGATGCCTGAAGGAACAAGCGAAGCGACACAACAAACTGACGGAACAAGCGGAGCTACTCAGCAAACTGGCATCCCCGGTAAAGCTGAGGAAAATGAAGCAACAGTATAATTATATAATGCCAGACTATTAACAACAGCATTTTCCAAAAAATTGTAGGGGCGGATCTTGTTTCCGCCCGTATTTTTATTTGATGATTTAATTTTCGGGAGGACAGTAGTCCTCCCCTACATTACCCCCTGCTGTTCCTTAATTTTTCAGCTATTTTCATTCCTCTGCCGGAAATTATATATTCAAAAGTTGTTTCAGGCACGATTTTTTTTATTTCGTCTAAATTTCCTTCAGCCATTAATTTTCTTACAAGTGAAGCGCTGACAGGTACATTGCCTTCCTCAAATCTTGGTATTTCAAATATCTCAACTCCTCTTTCACCAAGAAATTTTTTCATCATTATGTTGTAGGAAGCTGTGACAACATCAAATGGCTCAGTTCCTACAAAACGTCTTGTAATGTTCAATGGTTTTGCAAAGTGCTCGCAAAATATTGTGAGGTCCAGCATGCAGTTAATATCCCCTGCCTTGTACGTATCCTTGATGAAGTAGGTGGGAAATGTTGCAGATGAAATCAGGTAATCAGATGTGGGATGAACCACAACATTGTTTAAATGTTCCACTCCTCTTTTAACAAGTTCGTACCTGTCCTTGGCAGGAAATATGCTTTTGTCTTCAGAAACCACAAACAAATGCAAAACGCTGCACATTTTTGCTGCCGTTTCAACCAGGTACAAATGTCCATTGGTGAAAGGATTGCAGTTTAATACAATGGCACCTGCATTGTCTGAGTTGTGTTCACCTTTAATGGAATTCACAAAGTCTCGGATGCCGCCTTTTATATTTTCCATCAATGCAGCATCCTTTGTTTCAGCTATTAGGTAAAATCCCAAATCACTGAATATATTTATGTTTTCAGTCTTCGTGAATAAAAACATGTGGCTGTAACCATTTTCGAAGCCTTTAGATGTCAATAGAGTAACAATTTTAGCTGCAAGACCCTCACCCTGGTGTTCGTCTGCAACTGCAATGCATTTCAGGACATTGCCCTGAAGCGAGCCTGTTGCTGCAATTTTTCCGTCACTTAAACATAAGTTAACAGTAAATTCAATTCCCTCATCATAAGACAGATTTTCTCTTATCAGAAAGTTTTTAAGCTTCTCAAGCTTGCTTCCCTTCAGAGGAAATCCGAATTCTTCGTAAAATGTTTCATAGCCCATGTTTTCACCTTTATAAAGTATTTTTTATTGTGTCAATAACTGTGCCGTCACGGTATATTACATTGGCAACTGTCTTGCTGCCAAGTTTTACTTCTTTTGGAACTCCGGTAATCTCTTCAGCTATTCTTTTAAGTTCATGAATGTCAATAACAGGAAGCCCTGAAGCTAATAGATTTTCTTTAAGATCGATTCTTTTAGGATTTACGGCAATTCCTCTTTGTGTTACTAAAACATCCACAGTATTCCCCGGAGTTGAAACGCATAGAACTTTGTCAACAACTATTGAAAGCCTTGCTCTTGTAAGTGGAGCAACAATCATGGTAAGTTTTGCTCCTGCAGCAGTATCGCTGTGTCCTCCGGAACCGCCCATTATGAATCCGTTTGAATCAGTGTGAACATTGACATTGAAATCAGTATCTATTTGTGTGGCTCCCAGTATTACTACATCCAGATTGTCAACTATGGCGCTTTTTGTAGTAGGGCTTGCATAGTGGGATGCAGTTACTTCCCTGTGTCTTGGGTTGTCTCTTATGGACTGCACAGCCCTTAAGTCAAAGCACTGCACATCCATCAATGCTTCAAAGCATCCTGCCTCAAGCATGTCAACAAGATAGCTTGTAATGCCGCCCATACCAAAGCTTCCCTTTATATTTTCCTTAAGCATTATGTCCTTCAGATACTTGGCAACAGCAAGAGATGCTCCTCCTGCCCCCGTCTGAAAAGAAAATCCGTCCTTGAGAAGTCCAGAACTTTGGATTACTTTTGTAGCATAGGAAGCCATCATTAGTCCCACAGGATCTCTTGTGATTTTTGTTGTTCCGGAAACAATTCCTGTGGGGTCGCCTATTTTGTCCACACAAACAACATAATCCACATATGTTTCTGAAATTGAAAAGTCGAACAGTGGATATTCCACAAGGTTGTCAGTTATTACAACAACTTTTTTTGCATTCATGGCATCTACAAAGGCATATCCCAGGGAACCGCATGCAGATTTTCCGTACTTTCCTGAACAGTTTCCCATGTTATCGGATGATGGAGCAGCTATGAATGCAATGTCAATGGGAGTGTTGCCGTTTTCTATGTCGCTTGGTCGTCCTCCGTGGCTTCTAAAATCAACAGGCTTTTGCATTATGCCTGATGATATTTCTCTTCCAACTGCAGCTCCCATGTAGTTCACTTCTAGTCCGGTAACAACATTATTTTTGATGTGATTTACAAGCGGCGCATGGATGTCGAACACAGAACTTGCATTTACTGTCAGGTCTTTGTATCCCATGTTTGCAATTTCTTCCATGACCATATTTATTACATGGTCTCCGTTTCTTAAGTGGTGGTGGAAGGATATCCTCATTCCATCCTTAAGACCGCATAGAGTTATTGCTTCTTTTATAGATTTTACCACTTTATTCATTAAAATGCACCTCCTAAAGCTTTAGCCGCTTCCAGAGTCTGTCTGGCTCTTTCAACTATAGGAGCGTCTATCATTTTTCCTCTTAAAGAAATTGCACCTTTTCCCTGCTCCTTAGCAACCTGAATTATATCCATAACTTCCTTAGCATACTCAATTTCCTCCAACGTAGGGCTGAACACTTCATTGACTGCTTGCACATGTCTTGGTGATATACAAGCCTTGCCGGTAAAACCAAGACTCTTGGCAAACTCTGCATCTGTTCTTAATCCTTCCTCGTCTTCAACATCAGTGAAAGGAGTGTCGTAGGCGTCAATGCCTGCCGCTCTTGCTGCCATAACCATTCTTCCTCGGCTGTAAAATATTTCGTCGCCTTGTTTTGTTCGTTTGCAGCGAAGGTCTGCAGTGAGATCTTCTCCTCCTAAAAATATTGCTTTTATTCTTTTGCTGGAGGAAGCAATTTCAAATGCATTTTCAACGCCCAGTGCAGTTTCAATAAGAGGTATGAGGGAAGTTTTCTTTTCAATGCCGTATTTTCTTTCAACTTCGCCCATATAGTTTTCTATTACTTTTATATCCATTCCGCTGCATACCTTTGGTGGCATAATCATGTCCGGCTTCATAGGCAGTATTTCGTCAAGATCCTTCTTCCAGAAATCCGTGTCTATGGAATTTATTCTTATTATGACTTCACAGCCTTTGTATCCAAGATATTTAAGCGCATTTCTCACAAGTATACGGGCAGAATCCTTTTCTTGAGGGGAAACCGCATCTTCAAGGTCCAATATTACGCTGTCTGCACCAAGGGCATCAGCATTTAACAGCATGCCTGAATTGTTGCCAGGCATAAACAACATGCTTCTTCTCATTATTATTCCATCCCTTCTGCTCTTCTCAGGGCTGTTTCAATCCTTGCACGAATGGCACATTCAACAGCGCCCCTGTCTTTCAGCTGAATTTTTACGCTCTTAACATCAAATTCAGAAAGAACTTCTCTCACTGTTCTTTCTATGTCTTCGCCAAACTGGTTGTAAACAATTGATGTAAGATTAATTTCTATTCCATTGTCATTAGGCTCAACCTGAACAAATATATCGCTTGATTCCAAGGTTCCGGCAGTTGCCTTCTTTTTTATCTCCATTTTTGCCACCCTTCCTAAACTTATACATGATATAGAACTATGCAATAAAGCCCACCCTGAGGGTGAGCTTATTATTTTTATAAATAAATTTTATCCGAATAATATTGGTACTATAAATGTTGCCAGCAGTATTATAAATGCTCCCCCAAGCCTTGAAGAAATCTGTGCAAATGGCATGAGTTCCATTCTGTGAGCTGCTGTTAAAACTGCAACGTCTCCTGTTCCTCCCATGTTAGCCATACAAAGACCAGCTGTGATGGCTGCTTCAATAGGATAGAAACCAACAAGTTTTCCTACAAGAGCTGTTCCAACAACTGCTCCAAGCACTACCAGGAATACAAGAACCAGGTATATTGGTGAGAATGCTGATATAACCTGACCAAGATTTGTGTATGCTATGCCTATTCCCATGAGAAGTGCTGATGTCCAGTTTGTAGCAACAAATTTATACCATCCTGCACATGCTCTTTCAAACTGTTGTGGAAGAACATTGAATGCTTTTGCCAATGCAACAGATATAATCATCCATGCATATGGATGTATGTCAAGGCCTGCATAAGTATCAAAGAAGTATGCCACAATTTCCCCAACTACGAAAAATATAGTTGCAATTGCAATACCAATACCGTAGTCAGAAAGCTTCAAAACTTCAGTATCTTCTTTTTCCTTAAGATCATCTTCGCCGATTTCCATGAGTTTACCGTTTCCGCTTAATGAAGGATATTTTTTGCCAAGTCTGTCAAGAAGTCCTCCGAACACTATAGCCATTGCATTTCCCAAAGCCACAGCAGGCACAAGTTTAGAAAGTATTGTTTCTGAAGGAACTCCCAGTCCCTGTGAAAAAACTTCTGATATTGGAACAGCTCCTGCTCCCATGCCGCCGCCCATTATAGGAATGCCTATATACGCTATTGATTCTCCAGGTGCCTGACCAAAAAGCATGCCTCCCAATGACACAAACAACAATGATACAGCAACTCCACCAATTATTGTTGGGAAGTATCTTACAGCTGCCTTAATAAGAAGTTTCTTGCTCATACCTAAAATAGAACCTGTAATGAGTGCTGCAATGTAGAAGTCAAGAAATCCTCCGCCCTTCATAAATGTAGTAACATTTTCTGATACAGAAGCAGGAATCAGGTTGTAATAAACCATTGCTGCTGAACCGAAAATTATTACGATTGGTCCGCCGCCAAAAAATGTTTTTACAATTGGTGTGTTGTTTCCTATTACGTCAAGCAATGAACCGATAATCATCATAAATGCAAAGGCACCTATCATGCCCCCAGGCAATATGTCCAGAAATACTGCTACAAGCAATATAACCAGCAATGTGAAATAAACTGGTAGACTAATTCCCATAATTTTGTAATCTTTCATAATTTTCCTCCCAGAAATTATTTTATTTTACTTTTATATTCTTGCTACACCTGACTTGCGTGCTGCATCAGCTATAGCATTTGCAACTACCTTTGCTACTCCCTTATCCAATGCACTAGGTATTATATTGTCTTCATTTAAATCTTTTTCATCAATGTAGCCAGCTATAGCATATGCAGCAGCCAGTTTCATTTCTTCATTTATTTCTTTTGCTCTGACATCTAAGGCTCCTCTGAACACTCCCGGGAATACAAGCACATTGTTTATCTGATTTGGAAAATCAGAACGTCCTGTACCTATAATTCTTGCTCCTGCTTCCTTTGCAAGATCAGGCATGATTTCAGGTGTAGGATTAGCCATTGCGAGTATTATTGCATCTTTGTTCATTGAACGAACCATTTCAGGTTTTACAGAATCAGCAGAAGAAACTCCTATGAACACGTCTGCTCCCACAAGAACATCACCAAGACTTCCACTTTTGTTTCCAAGGTTTGTAGTCTGAGCAAGGATGAGTTTTGCTTCGTTCATTTTTTCTCTTTCCTTGTATATTGCGCCAGTTCTGTCGCAAACAATTATATTTTTAGCTCCAGCTGACAACAAAAGGTTAGAAATTGCTGTTCCTGCAGCTCCAGCTCCGTTTATTACAATATTAATATCTTCAATTTTTTTATTTACAATTTTCAATGCATTTATTAATCCTGCAAGAACTACTATGGCAGTTCCGTGTTGGTCATCATGAAATACAGGAATATCAAGTATTTTTTTTAATTTCTCTTCAATTTCAAAACATCTTGGTGCGCCAATGTCTTCAAGATTAATTCCGCCTAGTCCCGGTGCAATTAATTTTACGGCATTTACTATTTCATCAACATTTTTTGTGTCCAAGCATATAGGGAAAGCATCTACATCAGCAAATTCCTTGAATAGAATTGATTTACCTTCCATAACAGGAAGAGCAGCCTTTGGTCCTATGTCTCCAAGTCCCAATACAGCAGTTCCGTCAGTTACTACAGCAACTATGTTTCCTTTAGATGTATACTTGTATACATTTTCTTCATTTTCATGAATTTTCCTGCAAGGTTCAGCAACTCCAGGAGTGTAAGCAAGGCTTAAATCTTCCCTGCTTTCAACCTTCATTTTTGATACAACTTCTATTTTTCCTTTGTGCTTTTCATGAAGTTTCAAGCTTTCTTCAAAATAATTCAAATCGTTTTCCTCCCATAACTGAATTAATTTCACAATCAATATATCATTCCGCGAAAATAACGTAAATATTATGAAAGTTAAAAAAAGTTTTGTTCATAAAAATATCATTGTTATTTAAATAACGATTTCCTCATACAAAAACCCCGTTCAGTAAGACGGGGTTAAACTATTTTGATTTTATTTTATACTTGTGCTGGGGTCTTCCAACTTTACCGTATTCTATGATTTTTTTAACTTTATCTTCTTTTTCCATATAATCAAGGTATTTTCTTACAGTAACCCTTGCAACTCCGGAAGCCGCTGAAATTTCCTCGGCTGTCTTGTAGTTATCATTAGAATTTTCAACTTCATTCCAGATTATTTTATATGTGTACTTGTTAATGCCTTTCTCAAAATCCTCTTCATCATTGCTTTTGTCAAGAGGAGATCCGGCGATATATTTATCAAGTGTTTTTTGTTCAATAGTGTTGGAGCTGCTGAAGCTGTTGTACATTTGTTTATACTTTTCAAGTGCTTCTTTAAACCTTTCAAGGGTGAATGGTTTTATGAGATAATCAACTGCCCCGTATCTGAGTGCCTCCTGAATCATGATGCTTGTTTTATCAGCCGTTATTAAAATGACATCTACTTCTGCTCCTTCTTTTCTGAGCTTCTTCAAAAATTCAATTCCGTTTTCTTTAGGAAGATAAATATCAAGCAACAAAAGGTCCACTTTGTTGACATTCATGAATTCTATGGCTTCTGTGAGATTTGACGCGGCTTTGACTAATTTAAAATCATCTACCTTTTTCAGGAACTTTGAGTTAATATCCCTGACCATTGGATCATCTTCAATAATCATAACATTAATCATCTTTCTCACCGCCTTCCATTGGTATTTCAATATACCACGATGTTCCGCCGGATACGGTCAAGTTTATAGCTCCATTCAGACGTTCCACAATTTTCCTTACAATGTACATTCCATAACCTCTCTGGCCTGATTTTGTTGTAAATCTCTGCTCGTAAATCCTGTGTCTTATATTTTCAGGTATGCCCGGACCATTATCTCTCAATTCAAGAATCAACTTTCCTTCCTTTTCATAAAGTGACATGGAAATTATACCTGTTCCGTCAACACTTACGGCGTCCAGTGAATTTTCAATCAAATTTCCGATGATACTTTCCAGGTCCTCCTCAGTCATAAGTTCAGGAAGTTTGGTTAAGCTTGACTGTTTGTCAATTTCAAGCTTAACCCTCATTTCTTCAGCCTTGTAATATTTAGCAAGAAGAAGAGCTGATATGGAAGAAATTTTAATATTTCCGGTTATGATGTCGGTTATTTTGTTCCTGCTTTTTGCAGTCCTTGATATATATTTTATTGCTTCATCATATTCTTCAAGCTGTATTAAACCTGATATGGTGTGAAGCTTGTTCATGAACTCATGATTATTGGCTCTGAGTGACCAGGCCATTTTCTTGATGCCTGTAAGCTCTTCAGCCATTTTTTTTACTTCTGTCAGATCCTTGAAATTTATAACACTTCCTATGACCTGATTTTTATCGTCCTTAAGCAGACTGCTGTTGCACAAGATGCTAAGCCCCGGCCTTATTTTAACTTCCGTTTCATGCATACCTTCACCGTACTTAATCAATTCATAAGCTTTGTTACCCTGTATGATTTCCTCGGTGTTTTTTCCCATGTCCTCTTCTGTCAGTCCAAGTATGCGTGAAGCTTCCTTGTTGTACTGAATGAGATTTCCTGCTTCGTCAAGGGTAATGATACCCTCCATTACATTTTCCAGTATTGCATCTTTTTCCTTGAACATGAGCGTTATTTCTTTTGGTTCAAGTCCTAGTATTTCATTTTTAATATTTGAAGCAAGAATAGCAGACAAATATATACCAAAAACAAATCCAATCAAAATAAAAGGATAAAACTGTCTTATGATGTTGTTAAGAGACTTGGTGTTTTCATTTACCGTACTACCCACACAAACAGCACCCACCTGACGTCCTTCATAAAAAACCGGAACAAAGGCTCTTACTGATATTCCAAGCGTTCCTTCAGCCTTGGATGCATATTCCTCTGCTGTTTCAAGAACCCTCTTCTCATCCCCGCCTTTAAAAAGCTGTCCTATGTTCTTTTCATTGGGATGTGTAAACCTGATTCTGTTCATGTTGAAAACAACAATGAAGTCCACATTTGTCTTAACACGTATTTTTTCTATATGGTCATTCAGCTCAGAATCCGGAATGATTTCATTGAC
Organism: Sedimentibacter sp. B4; assembly: GCF_000309315.1. Lineage (NCBI taxonomy): Bacteria > Bacillati > Bacillota > Tissierellia > Sedimentibacter > Sedimentibacter sp. B4. The sequence goes on along the minus strand of NZ_CANG01000033.1, from coordinate 79,831 downwards.
GGCCAGAGCCTCCTTGACCAGGTTGTCTTCTGCGGCATAGTAAGCTATATCAAAAAGCTTTTCTTCCAGCTGCTTATTGAAAATTATTTCCATCTGATAGTAGGAAAATATAGTTATACTTCCAACTGAAAACAATAGAATCAAAATAAAGAATAGTATTATCTGCGTTCTTAGCTTCATGTTTTTTCCTTAGTTATAATATTATACAGCTTTCACCTTTGTTTATAATTCAAGCTTGTTCAGAGCATCCCTCAATATTTTCAGCTCTTCAGCTGACAGTGTTATTCCTTTTCCCATTTTTTCATGTTCCGGTGACCATTCTCTCAAATCATACTTGGGGCTTCTTTCATTCCAGCTTATAAGGTTGAGCTCTTTTGACCATCCTCTTGATGATTCAGATATTACTGCAATTTCCTCAACTATTTCATATTTAAATTCAGCCATGTAGTACCTCTTCTTATATTATTTTTCAGGAATTTAATCCCTCCGGTAAAATCATTATACAATAAAATTCTGTCAAGTCAAGACAACAGGAACTTACAAATTTTAAAGTCAAAAATCATTTTTCCCACAAATTAAAGAAAACTTTAATCATACAGGAATATTATTTAATAATCGGAGGTTCAAAATGTACTTATATTTATGGTATTTTATTATTTATGCCTTCATAGGATGGTGCACTGAAGTTGTTTATGCAGCCGTGAGCACAGGAAAACTTGTAAACCGTGGGTTTTTAAACGGCCCAGTTTGTCCTATTTATGGTTTTGGGGTTCTTGCAGTGATCAGTGTCCTTACTCCCGTTAAAAACAATTTGCTGTTGTTGTATGCCGGTTCTGTGGTTATGACTTCTGCAATTGAATTTTTCTCAGGCTGGATACTTGAAAAAACATTCAATCACAAGTGGTGGGACTACTCAGAATTCCACTTCAACATCAAAGGATACATATGCCTTAAATTTTCACTGGCCTGGGGAACAGCCTGCCTTTTGGTAATAAGCGCTATTCATCCGCTGGTACAGAATTTTGTATCTTACATCAACATTGAAATAGGGAAAATAATGCTTAGCATTTTTCTGACAATAATGACAGTGGATGTAGTTGCAACCGTACAGTCAGTAATGAAGCTTAACAGACAGCTTAGTAAAATCAATGAAATGGCTGCTAAAATCAGAAGCATTTCCGACGATATGGCAGAAAAAATTTCTGAAGAAAGTATTTCAATAGTTGAAAAGGGCGAAGAACTTAGGGCTGCAATTGAAGAACAAAAATTAACAGTTAGCGGCATCATAGAAGAAAGACTATCTGAAGTTGAGGGCACAATTGAAGACAGAAAAGAAATTTTTTCTCAGAAAATTGAAGAGAAAAAATCAATCATCCGCCAGCTTAAAAGCAATCGTGATGAGATGCTGAATCTTTCATTCTTTGGAGAAAGAAGGCTATTAAATGCCTTCCCTGGACTAAAATCAAAACACTACAAGGAAGCATTGGATGATTTAAAAGAAAAAATACTGAGGAAGTAACCTCGGTATTTTTATTTTACACATGTGAAGTTATTCCTGAGATTCAATTTCCATAACCGTTATACCAACCCATATTTTGAGTGTATCAGACAAAGACAGCTTTTTGACATCAATTTTATATTCAGCCTCGTCAAACTTTAAAATTCTTTTATCAATAACCTGCATTAAGATTTCTGCATCCAGATTCTTCACTTCCTTGCCCAGTGAAGAATTGAATTTTTCTTTAATTGCTTTTTCAATTTCTATGTTGTTGATGCTGTTAATTTGCTCTTCATCAGTTTCTATTATGATTTTTATATCCTTTAGTACAATATTTGAATTATTTATTGACTTTTCAAGCTTCTTTAACTTTTCTACGCTGTCTTCGATTATATTTTCCTGATATGCTATTTTTTCATAGAAGAGATCAATTCTGTAGCTTACCAGCATTGTTGTAAACGAAGCCCCTATGAGAGCACCCCATACAATACCTGTTGCAAAACAAAACATAAATCCTGTTCTTTTTTTATTCATTTTCCCCATATGTCACCGCAAATTTTTATAGCTTTAATGAATCCATATCCGATATTTGCTCCGGACAATGATATGAGCACAAAAATTGCCTGCTTCAAAAGTGTTCTAACTTCTCCGTCAAACAATCCTTTTTCTATTACAGTGAATGATGTAAATGTTCCTCCCAATGAAGCAGCCAATGCCCATATTTTAATTGAAGCTGCAGCCTCAATCATTGCCTTATAAGGAGGATTGTTTGTAATTATTGCTCCTATTCCGGAAAAAATACCTGCACCAATAACAATTCCAAATGCAACCAAAAAATTCTGCACAACGCTGGAATAAAAAGTCATTAAATCCCCAACTTTCATATTATCTTTTTACAATGTATGAAATAATGCTATGATTATGACATTCTTAATTATTAGGAAGCAAAAAATCAAATCATGTATCTTTAACACAAGATACATGATTTTTTTACTACATAATTATTATATTTTCAATTGTCTGTCCAGAGGAAGTTCAATTGAAAATGTTGTTCCATTGCCTGGTTCTGTTTCAAACCATATTCTTCCTTTGTGGGTATTTGTTATTGTGTAATAAACCATAAAAAGTCCCAGACCCGTTCCGCCTGACCTTTTGAATACGAACGGTTCAAACAATATATCACGCATTTCTTCAGGAATACCTCCTGCAGTATCTTTAACCGTTATTAAAAGTGTTTCACCGCAGGATTTTGTTCCTATTGTTATGGTTCCCTCACCATTCATTGATTGAACTGCATTGTTTATTAAATTTTCAACTGACCTTTTAAAAAGTTTCCGGCTCACCCTCACAAAATCATTACAATCACACTTAAATGTGAGTTTGATATTTTTATAATCACAAATTGGTTTATAACTGTTAATAACTTCTTCAATAATTGGATTTACATTCTGGCTTGAAAGTTCTTCCGGTCTAAACACATTTATTAATTCCGTTACCATTTTATTCATTTCATCAGCCTGTATGACTATCCTGTCAAAATAGCTTTTGATTTTGTCTTCATCTGTAGCTTTGTTTCCAAGCTGACCAAGGCCGCTGATTACTGACAAAGGGTTTTTAAGGTCATGCACAGCAGTAGAAATTAAGTTGTTCATTGCTGAAAAGTTCATGTTGTTTGAGTTGTTGATGTATGTTAACACTGACTCAATAGAACTGGCGCATGCTGTAAGTATATGCAGCCTGGCAGGATGTGCATATTGAACAGGAACACTTATGTCCAAGGCACCATGTACATGACCGTTGCTTATAATAGGAACTCCTATACATGAGCAGGAACCATATACCATCCCAAAATGTTCAACACCGTGAACAAGAACCGGTTCCCTTAGTCTTAGTGCTGTTCCTATTCCGTTGTTTCCAATAACTCTTTCTGACCAGTTTGATCCCAGACATAATCCAGCATCTTTACCGCCTAATTCTTGCGGTGTGCCTCTTAAATCAATTATCCATCCTTCTTTATCAGCTAAACTTACAATGTGTGGAATTTCTTCCAAACTTAAAGACAAAGACTCCAGGTAGGGTTTGCATATTTCAATAAGTCTGGAATTTTCTCGAATTTTTATTGATAGTTCTTCCTCTGAGAGAAATTTATATTTCAGCTTGTCAGACTGCAAATCCAATTCACTGCATCGTTTCCACGACTCCAATGTAATTGGTCTTGCTTCAGAACTTTTTTTGACATTAGAAACAAAACTTTCCCATTCTGCATAAACATCACGTGCTACATCATAATTATTCACAATATACCCCCGTCCCCGCTTGTAAAAATAAGAATTACTTATGTCTTACACTTTATTATTACAAATTATATAAACTTTGTCAACGTTTGCACAATTAAAAAATGCTCTGTTTTGTGGTATTTAAGTTTCTCAGACCCTGTATCCTCCACAGGGCATAACTCTACATTACCTATGACGATATTAATAAAGAAATGTTCCATCACATCATAAAATAATAAATAATACAAAACTTGTATTGATGAAGTCAACACAAGTTTTAATTCAGCTATGTATTTTAAGCTAATGTTATCACAGCTGCTAATAACAAATAATAATTAGAATAAAAGCGAGAAATAAATTAAATCTTTGTTTCCCTCTGAAAAAAATTTCTTATTGGTGGTAAGATTTTTTTGGAAGATTTGCTGCCATTATGACTCTTATAAATGAAAAGAAAAATCCAAACAATGTATATTAAATTCATAATATCCTTTAAGTTTGGCAATCATAGAGCTGATGGACCAGCATATAAGTCCCTGCAAAACTGCTCCGAACAATATATTCATGTAGTAAGTTGACCAAAATTCTTTGAAAACTTCCATCTTCTACTCCTATGTCGCTGGCGATATAATCATTATACCACCATTTCCTACCTGTTTCAACAACTCAAGAAAACATTTTTATTTCTTTATACTGTTGTAATATTCATCAGCCAACAAGCCGTACATTGCTGCATCACATATACCTTGGTTGTTTTTGTCTGCATTTCGCAATGTACCTTCATAAGTCAAGCCGCACTTTAGCATAACCTTGCCTGAATTTGGATTTTTTGGATCATGACGTGATTCTATTCGCTTTGCTCCAACCTCTTCAATTAAAAATGGGATTATTCCTGCAAAGGCCTCAGATGTGATACCCTGATGCCACCATTTCCTGCCAATACAATACCCTATATGCACCATATTGATTTCTTCATCCATATGTACAACACTGATGCTTCCAACCGGTTCATTTTGATTTTCTTTTAAAACAATTGCCCATTGATAAAACTTGTTGTCAGCATAACTGTTAACCCAGTCATTTACTACAATTTCTGATACTTCAACAGAGGTATGAGTGGGCCATGTTAAAAACTTTGTAACCTCGCCGTCATTTGCCCAGTTGTTATATAATGCTTCTGCATCTGAAAGTTTAAATTTCCTCAATATTAATCTTTCTGTTTCCAGACTTACCGTCCCCAAATGATTCATAATTTCCTCCCATAAAAACTACATAATATGAAATAATAATAACATTTTACCATAAATTTCTCCAGTATTTAATTTTCACATATAAAAATTATAGCTAGTTAAAAATTTCATCATCATTATTGCAGGCAAATACAATATTAATTCTCCATAATTTCTTCACAAGCTCATTGTATGATAATAAAAAACATACTAAATTTGAGAGAGGATATTTATGAAAAATAATCAGAAAACAAATTCAAACTACAATAAACCAAAGAAAAATAATAATTTTATACTTGGAGCAGTTGCTCTTATAGTGGTAGCAGCTGCAGCATTCACATTTTTAAACCCTAAGACCGATGATGGAAATACAAGCGAACAGCCAAAGACCGCTCCGGTTTCAGCTATTAATGAAAATGGCGACATAGTAATTCCAATTGCTGATGTAACTGAGGATGCAACTTTCTATTCATATGACAAGCTTGACACATACATGGAAGTTTTAGCTGTTAAGGCGTCTGACGGAACAATCCGAACAGCATTTAACACTTGCCAGGTATGCTATTCTTCAGGAAAGGGCTACTATGTCCAGGACGGAGATGTTTTAGTATGTCAGAACTGCGGCAACAGATTTGATATGGATGAAATTGAAGTAGCAAAAGGTGGATGCAACCCGGTACCTATATTTGATGAATGGAAAGAAGTAACAGACTCTTCTATTATTATCACTAAGGATGTATTTGTTGAAGCTGAAGGTATATTTGCAAACTGGAAAAATTAAGCGGTAATAAAAAATGCAGAATTCAATTGAACAAATAATTATAAAAATAGATGGAATCACTTGTGCTGCATGTGAACGTAAAATTGAAAAAGCATTAAATCTAGATGGAATAATGAGTGCAGATGTGGACTATGCTTCTTCCATTGCAGATATTTCCTATTTTAGCCATAAGATAGATTTAAATGATATTTATGATGCCATAAGAAATGCGGGATATGATGTAATCCTTGATGATACCTGTGAAGAAAAGTCATCACATATGACCACCCTTTTCATAGGCATTATACTTGCAGGGTTGTATGTTATTATAAACAATACTGTAGGGTTTAATTTTTTCCCTCAGGTTACCAGCAGCATGGGCTTCGGAATGCTTTTTATTGCTGGACTTTTCACTTCAGTTCACTGCATTGCCATGTGCGGAGGTATCAGTCTATCTCAATGTGCCGGCTGTGGCGGCTGTGAAAACAAAAATATATATTTAAAGCTCAAGCCAAGTCTTTTATATAATTCGGGCAGAGTGACATCTTACACATTTTTAGGAGGCCTGGCCGGTGCCCTTGGTTCTGTTTTCAGTGTGTCTCTTAAGGGTAAAGCTTTAATTTCTCTTGCAGCAGGCATGTTTATGATAGTTATGGGAATTAACATGCTTGGTATAAATTCTGTTTTAAGAAAAATTATTCCTCGCCTTCCAAAAGCATTGACTGATAAAATCGACAGCACAAAAAATCATAAAGGATCTTTTATTGTGGGACTTCTTAACGGATTCATGCCCTGCGGCCCCCTTCAGGCCATGCAGCTTTATGCCCTTGGAACCGGTAGTTTCCTGACAGGAGCTTTATCAATGCTTATATTCGGTATAGGTACTGTTCCACTAATGTTCGCCTTCAGTGCATTCAGTTCCATTATAAGTTCCAGATTCACAAAACAGATGATGAAGGTAAGCGCCATGTTAGTAATTATATTGGGAGTGGTAATGGGAAGACGAGGTTTTTCTCTTGCAGGAATCAACATTGCCGAAACTATACTGTCCCCACTTGGAATTAATGTTGTACAAGATGACAGTTCTAAAAATGCTGTTATAAAAGATGGCTATCAAACAGTAACAACAAATCTTGAATCGGGAAAATATCAGCCGATTACAGTATATGCCGATGTTCCTTTGAAATGGACTATAACTGCTGATAAGGAAAACTTAAACGGCTGCAACAATGAAATTATTATTCCTGAGTTCAATAAACAGCAAAAGCTGGTGCCCGGTGAAAACATTATTGAATTTACACCCACAAAAACAGGAACAATAACCTACACATGCTGGATGGGTATGATAAGCAGCACAATAACCGTAAAATAAAACAAATTCAGAACTGCCCTTAAGGGCAGTTTTTATTTACAAATTGCATATTTTTAAATTACTTTCATATTATACAATGCTTAGAAAACCTTAAAATTTTTCTGAAACTCTTCATAAATTTCTTATGATTTTAACCATTGAATTTCATTAAAGTTTCAATGTAAAGCTACATTGTTAAATCATTGACTTTCTCTCGAAAAAAATATTAAAAAAAATGAATTTTTTTGTTGTAAAACCTTACATCTTCCATTATAATTATAACATTCTGTAAAAAATGCACTTAACTGCAGAATTTAAACGTTTCAGAGTGCTGATTTAATTATAAGGAGGAAGATAATTTAAAAAAATGGTAAGAATCGAGAACGTAATGAAGGACTTTGGGGGTCAAAGAGTTATTGAAAATCTCAACCTTGAAGCTAAACAAGGTGAATTTTTGACTTTACTTGGTCCCAGTGGTTGCGGAAAAACAACTACATTAAGAATGATTGCAGGATTTGAAGAGCCTACGGGAGGTAAAATTCTACTTAATGGGAAAGATGTTTCTCAAAATCAACCATATGAAAGAGATGTTAACACTGTGTTTCAAAGTTACGCTCTTTTTCCTCATATGAATATTTTTGAAAATATAGCTTTCGGTCTTAAGTTAAAAAAACTGCCTAAGGAAGAAATTAAAAAAAGAGTTAAAGAAGCATTGAGGTTGGTCCGTCTTGAAGGTTACGAAGGAAGAAAACCCAATGAAATAAGCGGCGGGCAAAAACAAAGGGTTGCAATTGCCAGAGCCATTATCAATAACCCAAAAGTACTTCTATTGGATGAACCTTTGGGTGCCTTGGACATGAAACTTAGGAAAGAAATGCAAATAGAGCTGAAGCATCTTCAGCAAAAACTTGGTATAACATTTATATATGTAACTCATGACCAGGAAGAAGCCTTGGTCTTGTCAGACAGAATTGCTGTCATGAACAACGGCAAAGTAGAGCAATTAGGTATACCAAGTGAAATATATGAAAGACCAAAGACTAAATTTGTGGCTGATTTTATAGGCGAAACAAATTTATTTGAAGGGACAGTAAGTCACATATCAGAAAATTGTATTAAAGTTATTATTGATGACTTAAGTGAAATAACCATAACAGAGCCTCTTCTTGATAAATTGTCTTTAAAGAAAAATGCAAATGTATACGTAGCAGTAAGGCCTGAAAAAATGAAGCTTGTATCTTCAGCTGAAGAAGGTATGAATAAAATAAAGGTTACTGTAAAGGAAAAAATTTATGCGGGTTCTGTCAATAAAACTATTGCTGCTCTGTCAAATGGATATGAAATAACAATCAATGAGCTGACTGGCAATACAACTACTATTAATGATATAAATAAAAGCATGTTTGCTCAGTGGGACTATGAAGATGGGGTGGTGATTCTGCAATGACCACAAATTCACTGAAAAAAAACAAAGGACCCCTTTGGACCCTGTCCCCATTAGTAATTTGGCTTTCCATTTTGGTAGCTGTTCCGCTTATGTTTGTTATAGCCATAGGCTTCTTAAGCCGCGGAACATACGGCAACGTGGAATTTAAATTTACATTGGAAAACTACATGAGAATATTTAATCCTTTGTACCTTAAAATGCTGTTATCATCGCTGTGGCTTTCATTGATAACAACAATAATTTGTCTTGCAGCAGGATATCCATTTGCCTATTTCATTGCAAATGCTCCTAAAAGAATAAGAGGGATACTCCTGATGCTTATAATCATACCATTTTGGACAAATTCTCTTATAAGGACGTACGCATGGATAACCCTTTTAAGGACAAGCGGTATAATTAACTCTTACTTGATGCAGTTTGGAATGATAAATGAACCAATACAATTTCTCTATACAAACGGTGCTGTAGTTCTTGGGCTTGTGTATACACTGTTTCCTTTTATGGTTCTTCCTCTGTATGCTTCAATTGAAAGTCTTGATAAAAGATATCTTGAAGCCGCATCTGATTTAGGAGCAAATCCATGGACGACATTTTGGAAAATTACAGTCCCGCTGACAATGCCCGGAATAATAGCAGGCTGTATATTGGTCTTCATCCCAACTCTCGGATTGTTTTTCATTCCGGATTTGATGGGTGGCAGTAAAATAATGCTCATAAGCAACTTTATAAAGAACCAGTTTTTGACTGCAAGAGATTGGCCTTTTGGTTCTGCAGCTTCTATTGTGCTAATAGCTCTTACTTTTATTTTGCTTGGTGTATATGTAAAAATACTAAACAAAAATAAAAACATGGAGGTATTGTAATGGTTAAAAAAATGAATTCAAAACAAAATTTATTATCTTTATATTCTTTTATAATTTACTCTGTTATATATATTCCTATTATCATATTAATAGTGTTCTCCTTTAATGATTCAAAGGTCAATGCAATGTGGCAGGGATTCACTTTCAAGTGGTATTTGGAACTTTTTGATAACAGCTCTATAGTGACAGCAATGACAAACAGCCTCATGGTTGCTTTTGTAAGCGCCTTGATTTCCACAGCCATTGGTACACTGGCAGCCGTAGGAATGTACAAGTACAAATTCAGAGGCAAGACAGTGCTTGACGGATTGTTGTATGTTCCAATTATTATACCGGAAATTGTAATGGGCATAGCACTATTAATGTTCTTTTCACAGCTTAAAATACCAACTGGAGCACTTACATTGATACTTGCACATACGACATTCAGTGTATCCTATGTGGTCATTGTAGTAAGATCCAAACTTGAAGGTTTTGATCCTTCCCTTGAAGAGGCCGCCATGGATCTTGGTGCCAAGCCCCTTGAAATATTTTGCAAGATTACTCTGCCGCTCATAGCTCCCGGTATACTGGCCGGTTCGCTATTGGCATTTACCTTGTCAATGGATGATGTAATTGTAAGCTTTTTTGTTTCAGGACCAGGCTTTACAACTTTACCGCTTCAGATATTTTCAATGGTCAAATTTGGAGTAAGCCCTGAAATAAATGCTTTGTCCACATTAATGCTGATTTTTACATTGAGCATAGCATTGTTTTCAGAAAAACTTCGTTTTAAAAGTGATAAAGTAAAAAAAGCAAAAGAAAAAATAATATTAAAGGAGAAAATAAATTTGAAAAGTATTAAAAAAATTGCTGCATTATTCATTGCAGTATTGATAATAGCAGGAGTATTTACAGGCTGCAGCAAATCAGAAGGCGGAGCTGGGAAAAAAAGCGAAGAAGTGTTAAATGTGTTCAACTGGTCAGAGTACCTGCCTGAAGAAGTTATAGAAAAATTCGAAGAAAAGTATAATATTAAAGTAAATTACACCACATATGCATCAAATGAAGAGATGCTTGCAAAGTTAATGGCAGGCGGAGCTCAGTTTGACATAGCCGTTTCAACAGATTATATGGTTGATGTAATGAGAAATCAGAATTTGATTCAGGAAATAAACATGTCCAACATTCCTAACTACAAAAACATAGGCGATGAATTCAAGGGATTGGCTTTTGATGCTGAAAACAAATATACAGTACCTTACATGTGGGGCAATGCAGTTGTTGCTGTAAACACTAAAATGATTGATACTGAAATCAACAGCTATGCAGATCTCTGGGACAGCAAGCTTAATAATAGCATGGTTGTTCTTGACGACCAGAGAGCAATTATAGGAATAGCACTGAAAAAACTTGGATATTCATTCAATGAAACCGACCCTGCTAAGCTTGAAGAAGCAAAAAATGAACTTGCTAAGTTGAAAGACAACATTAAAATATTTGACTCTGACAGCCCTAAAACTTCTCTTATAAACGGTGAAGCAGCTGTTGGATATGTCTGGGGAGCAGAAGCAGTGCTTGCACAGCTGGAAAATCCGGACATCAAGGTTTTCTTCCCTGAAGAAGGATTATATTTATGGCAGGACAATTTTGTAATTCCAAATGGTGCTCCTCACAAGGATAATGCGGAATTATTTATAAACTTCCTGCTTGAGCCTGAAATAAGCGCGGAAATATCAAAGAGTTTCCCTTATGCAAATCCTAACGTTGAAGCTCACAAGCTCATGGATGCAGAAACTCTGGATAATGAAGTTATTTATCCCGATTCAGAAATCATAAAAAAGGGAGAACACCTAAGAGACCTTGGCGAAACAACAGTAGTTTATGATGAAATTTGGACTGAATTAAAAAGTAATTAATTAACAAAAGCTTCGCATAAAGAAGCTTAGGTTATGACAAAGTAATTTTCGACGTTATGATTCTGAGGGCGACACGTAAGAATCTCATGTTTTCAATAAAGATGAGATCCTTCACTATCGTTTAAGATGACAGCGTCAGTGTTTGTCAATAGTCTGAGCTTCGCATGGCGAAGCTTTTTTATTGAAAAACAATGAAATATTACATTTATTGTTCTCCATAATATCTTCATATTTATGATGTACAATATATTTAGAATTTAAATTGAAGCTTATACAATTTATTTCTCCCCCAATATAAGTAAAAATAAGACCTTCCGGTCTTATTTTTTATGATTCATTAATGAAATATTATTATTTATGATTGCATCTCTTGGATGAGGCGGAATATTCGTAACTTTTTCATCAATAGGAACGCCTTGAACAATTTTATTTAAATTGTAAAAAAATGAAGTTTTGATTTCCGGAAAAAGACGTATATTTAATGTGTTTACTTTATAATAGCCCTCACTTTCTATTGTCAAATTATAAGTTGTAAAATAATATTCAGGACCCTTAATTAAATTTCCTAATTTATGTGCTATGGGCAATTCTATTATGGTTGGATTGCTGACTATAACAACTTTTTCTACTGGAATGTGAAATTCGTCACCCTGCCTTGCATATATTGTCACAACTGCATCAGTTGCGATATCCTTGCCGAGATTTTTAGTAACATAAAGTTCCAAATATCCGTATTCAGTATTAACAGGTACTTCATTATTGATAATACCAAGAGCTGCATTTACTTTATTATAATAGTCAATATTTCCATAATTAAAACAACTGTTATACAAATTTGGCTTCTTACAATCCATTATAATCTCTCCAATATATATCTCCTATATTCATTATATGTTACTTTAAAATAGATGTAACTTTTAGCATCAAAAAAGAAAACCCTAAAGTTTTCTAATGTTATAATCAAAACAAACAAATTTGTTCATTTATATTTTTGGTTTCGAACTCCTTTAAATAAGTAAATACATTGTCTACCCCAACCAATATATTATGTTTATGACATTCGTGATAAAGTATCTTCATAAGCTTGTCATTATTAGCACTGTGACATTCATAAGAATTTCCAAATGCTTTCATATATTTTTGTTTCATTCCCGGAAAATGTTCATCCAGCTTACTGTAAAAATATTCTCTATTGCCTTCTCGCATAGTTACTCCAATGCCAAAACATATGATTCCATGAACGTTAGCCTCAATGCAGTAATTGATCAGTGTTCTAAAATTTTCTTCCGTATCATTTATAAAAGGTAAGAATGGACATAACCAAACAACCGTTGGTATTCCATTTTCGTTGAGTATCTTCAATGTTTCAACTCTCTCTTTTGTAGTGGAAACATCAGGCTCAATAATACGGCATAAATTTTCATCAGCAGTAGTAAGAGTCATTTGTACAACACATTTTGATTTTTCATTTATGCTCCTAAGTAAATCTAAATCACGTAAGATTCTGTTTGACTTTGTTAAAATAGAAAGTCCAAAACCATATCTATCTATTATCTCCAGGCATTTTCTGGTATACATTATTTTTTCTTCAATATGAATATACGGGTCGCACATGGAACCTGTACCTATCATGCATTTTTTTCGCTTTCGCCTTAATTCATTTTCAAGCATTGCAGGTGCATCTTTTTTAATTTCAATATCTGTAAACTCATGCTTCATCTGATAGCAACTGCTTCTGCTGTCACAATAAATGCAGCCGTGGCTACAGCCCCTGTATATATTAATTCCATTGTTAGCTGATAGAATTGACTTGTACTCCTTGTAATGCATGAAACCACTCCTGATAAATTAATTTCAATAAAAATTGACACTGATTAAACTACTATTCAATTATTACCTTTCAAACTATTATAGCACATAATTCAAGACTTTGCAAACAAATGTTCGCTTTGCAATAGTACACCGTTGCTCATTGTTATTGTATTTATTCCAAAATGTATGTTGCATGTTGCAATGAAAATTAAATCGCTGCCACCATTTTCAATAATGTTCTTTTAAATGTTATGCCATTGTGTGACAAAGTTAACTATAAGTAGTTCAAAATTTAATCTCCTCTATAGGTACTCCATAAATAATATTTGATTATAAAATTTATTACAACTATAATTTTAAAATTGTTAAAATAAAAAAGCTCTTTGACAAATTGAAATCATCAGAGCTTTAAAAGTTTTTTTGTTATTGCTACAATCAATCCGGCCATTTTGCATTCATCTGCACATTAATTATTCAGCAGTATTGTTTAATTCAAGCTGTGCACTTTGGTTATCTTCATTGCTTTCACAGCAGCTTGACTTTTTATTATTGTTGCCTCTGCCAAGCATCATAGGTATCATTCCAATCATCATGATAGGGCATATAAATGGTGCTATTACTGCCAATAATCTGCTGGAACCAGGGCTAAATCTTGATATAAACGGCAATGCTGCAAAAATTAATATTGGTAAACCGCAGCAAAGAATCATATGAAGCATGTGTTTTATTGGACTATGATTATGTCCTTTATTATCTTTATTACCATGACAGCTCATTGCATTTCCTCCATTGTACTTTTGAAATTTATTTTTTAATTGTTAAGGCTTACTTTTTATTTGAATTGTTGGAAGTTTGTACATTTATATTTTTTGGTCTATTTAAATCACAGCAATCAAGCCTTCCGCTTCCGAAACTTTTTTCATTTTCCTTTGCCAATCTTTCAAGCCAATTTTTAATAAATTTTAACATTTATACCACTCCTCTTTTAATTTTTATGAATCTTTTATTTTTATTATGTCCACTACATAATGAAAAATATTCAATCCATCTGTGTATCTTTTCTATATTCTATCAAGAGACTATGGAGAAATTATGAAGTTTATAAATTAATTTCTAGTAACAAAAATAGAACTCATAATATAAGAGTTCTATTTTTATGATATTTTAATTACTCTGTCGGCTACTGCCTCCACATCATTATGGTCATGAGTAACTAAAATAGCACTCATTTTGAATTTTTTCAGCAAATCCTTTATTTCTTTTCTGACTGAAACTTTCAACTCTTCATCTAAATTTGAAAATGGCTCATCTAACAATAAGATGTTTGGCTCTGCTGCAAGTGCTCTCGCGATGGCAATTCTTTGTTGTTGGCCTCCTGAACACTCACTTGGATATTTATCTGAGTGGTCATCTAGTTGAACCATTTTAAGATAATTCATTGCAATTTTTATTTTTTCACTTTTTCTTTTTCCTTTAATTCCGAAAGCAACATTTTGTATCACAGTTAAATTAGGAAATAAACTGTAATCTTGAAAAATCATTCCTACTCCCCTATCTTGTGGGGCTGTGTAATAATTTTCATCAAACATTCTCTCTTTATCAATAATCAGCTTTCCTGAGCTTGGTTTTTCCAGCCCTGCTATTAATCTCAATATTGTACTTTTACCGCTTCCGCTGTTTCCAAGCAGTGCGACTATTTCACCCTTTTCCAGCTCCATAGAAAAATTTTCTATTACTCCTGATTTTTGGTTAGGATAATTGAAATATAAGTTATTTAATTTAAAATATGACATCATATTCTCCTTTCTTTTTTAGCAAGTCCAACAACAAAGAACATGCAGATACTGATGATTATTAAACTTGGAACCGCTGATTCTGCTAGCATTTCATCACTGGCGTACTGATAAGCCTGAGTAGCTAAGGTATGGAAATTGAAAGGCCTCAAAATTAAAGTCAAAGGCAGTTCCTTTATTAAATCTATTAATACCATAGAAAAAGAGCTTATTATAAACGGTTTTAGAATTGGCAAATCAACTTTAAACAATGATTCATAATAGTTGTTGCCTAATAATCTTGAAGCTTCATGAAATTTAATACCCACCTTATTAAAGCCATTTTCTAAATTTTCATATGCGACCCCTAAATACCTGAGCACGTATGCAATTATTAGCATGATAATAGTTGTTGAAAGTGAAATATTCAATGATGAATCCAAATTCCTAAAAAACAAAATAATCATCATGGCAACTACAGAGCCAGGAATAGCGTAAGAAAGTAAGGTAGACTTTCCATATATAACTTTTGTAAATTTCGAGCTAACTCTTGTATATGAGGCAAGAATAAATGATATTATTAAAATAATTACTGAAACTAACATTGTCATTGAAATAGTGTTCTTTAGCATGGAAAATATTTCTACATATCGCACTCTTGTTATTGATTCAGCAGCCCATCTAAAAAGCTGATAAATAGGAAGACCAAAAGAAAGAGTAGTAACAGTTAAGCCCATTATTAGAAGTCCAGCTTGATCTGGTACAGACAATTTTCGTCTATGAATTTGCCTTGATTTTGTAGTAGTAGCTGATTGATTCTTTTTATTTATAAGAACATTCTTGAATACCAACAAAATAAATACAACTATAACCATATTTCCGCTAAGGCGTATTGCACTGTCGAAATCCTTAAAACTAATCCAACTTTTGAATATGGCAGTAGCAAAAGTAGGAACTCCAAAATATTGCACTACACCAAAATCACCTAACACTTCTAATCCAACTAAAAGCATACTGCTAAATATAGCCGATTTGGAAATTGGTACTATTACTTTTGCAAATATGGAAAGTTCTCCTTTACCAAGCAGCCTTGCATTTTCTACATATCCTCCTATGTTATAGCTTAAATATCCTTTCACTCCTATATATACATACGGAAATAAAAAAAGGGTAAACACAAGAATTGCCATAGACAAAGAATTTAAGTAAACAGACCTGCCTAAAAGATTAGCAATTATTCCATTTACCTGCATCATGTTCATATAAACATACCCGCCTATATACGGAGGTATGGCAAGAGGAAAGTAGAGCAATATGCTCAATACTTTCCTGCCAAAGAAATCAAAACAGGTAACTATATATGCCATAACAGTACCAATTAAGCCACTAAACATCATACTAAAAAAAACAAGCAAGACAGTATTTATAGTATAATCAATCAATAAATTTTCTTTTATATGATTCCAAATAGCCTTTGAAGGTTCAAAAATAGCCAGTACAGATTCGCTAAGTATACTAACAATCAAAAATATAATTATTGTACTGATTATTCTTATAGCATTTACCTTGTTTTTCATTCTTATTTCCACCCTAATTCATCCATTATCATGATTGCTTCTGTTGTATGGTTTCCGAGTTTCTCATAATCAACAGCCATTAGATTAAAATCACCAAACTCTTTTAATGTTTCACTTAATTCAACATTGATATTAACAGGGTACTCTCCATTAGCATCCATATAAACTTTCTGTTGTTCAGCTTCTAGTAAATATTCCAATAGTTTCTTTGCATCTTCTTTATTTTTAGAATCTTTTACTATTCCTCCCCAACTAATGTTAACATGAGTTTCTTCAGGAAATGCAAGCCCAACTTGTTCTGCTACTTCCACTTCTGCGGCTTCCGCCGATGTAAGCATTTTTATAACATAATAAGTATTCATTACTGCGTATTCACCATCACCAGCAATTACTCCTTTTGCTTGATCACGATCATTTCCTTGAGGTTCACGAGCCATATTGTTTACAACTCCACTCACAAATTCACGTGCTTTTTCTGAGCCATAATTTTGAATAATATTTGCTGTTAAGGCAATATTGTATGAAGATGTTCCGGAACGAACAAGCAACTTATCATTATATGCATCCTGACCTAAATCGAAATATGATTTAATCTCATAATCAGGATTCTTGTTCTTGTTATACACCAATACACGAGCTCTTTTTGTAAGGGCTATCCAGTCATTACCAAAAAAACCTTCTTCCATGATTTTATCTAAATTTTCTATTTCATGCTCCTGCAGTAATCCCTGTTCTTTTGCATAAGAAATATTTTCGCCACCTACAGTTAAAAAAACATCAGCTTGAGAATTGTCTTTTTCTCTGTTCATTCGCTCTAAAAGTTCATCCCCTTTGCCTTCTATCAAATTAACCTTTATTCCGGTTTCTTCTTCAAAACGCAAAAACAAATCCTTGTCGACATCATAATTACGAGCTGAATAAACATTTACAATACTTTCTTGGTTTTGCTCATTTGAGTAAGTTTGATTTACCTCAGTCTTAGCACTGCACCCAATAAGTGAAATTAATCCTAATATGAATATGATTAATATATTTTTTTTCATGATTTCCTCCAAATGTTTTATGTTGATATTGATAATCATTATCACTTGCATAATTTATCATACGAATATGAAGATTTTATGAAGAAGAATAAAATAATTAAGTAGTTTTATTAACATTTCAATAATAAAAACAATTATGTCAATAAAATACCCCATATTACTGATTAACATCAGCATAAGGGGATGTATCTAGCTGTTGAATTCAATTATTACGCTAGTTCCTTTTCCTACTTCGCTATCAATTTTTATTATACCTTCATGTGCTTCCACCAATGCTTTTGTAATAGTAAGTCCTATGCCGGTTCCCCCGGTTTGGCGATTTCTTGATAAGTCGCTCCTGTAAAATCTCTCAAAAATAAATTTTAAATCTTGTTTGGGAATTCCAATACCTGTATCATTTACAGTTATTCTGATTTTATCTTTTATTTTTTCAAGAGAAATACTGACAGATCCATATTCATTAGTGTACTTAATTGCATTAGATAAAATGTTCACGAAAATACGCTTTAAATAATCAATGTCACCCATCATATTAACATCATTTAGAATTTTCTTATTTACATTAATATTTTTTTCCAAGAACATAGGTTCATAGCTGTCTAAAATATCATTTAAAATATCCGAGAGATTTATTGAGCTTAACTTAAGATTTATTTCATCGTCCTCAACTATAGATAATTCAGATAATTCATTGATTAATTTTGTTAATCTGATTATTTCTCCATGTATAACAGAAAGTCTTTCATCATTTGGTTCCCACACCCCATCCATAAAAGCCTCTACGTGGCTTTGAATGGCAGCAAGGGGAGTTCTCAACTCATGTGCTATATCTGTAGTCATCCTTTTTCTTAAATGTTCCTGATAGTTCAATCTTTTTGCAAGTTCCTTAACAGATACCGACAATTCAAATAGTTCAAATGTGTTAGTATTAATGTCATTTAATGAATTATATTTTCCTTGCTCAATTAAATTAGCATTTTCTTTGATTGCATAAATCGGGGTTAAAAATCTCTTTGATATACGAGTGCTTGAATGTACTGCAAATATGAAAGTCAATACTGAAGCTAGTGCAAAAATACTGTTTATCGTTACAATAAACTTTTCATCTTCTATATTAGATATTATGCTTTTTGGTCGTCCCACATCGATAGTTCCTATTTCTGACTCATTGTATATGAATGGATAACTTCTAAAAGAAAAATTACCTTCATCATTAGCATATTCATCTATCATTCCGTATAATGTACCGAAAGTGCTGCTGTTCCAGCTTATAACATCATTCTTGTCCCTTATTTGAATGATAACATCTTCACTGAATGCATAATGCATTATATTCATCAATGAATGGGAATTCAACTCTTCATAATCGTTGTATACACGTTCCACGTACTGAACTACTTTTAAATCATCTCTGCCTCTTGAATCTTTTATATAATCCGAGAAAAAATAATTTATACCTATATTTGAAGTAATTGTAATAAATGCAATTAATAATATTGAGATAGTTACAAAATACTTTCGTAACTGTTCACTTATTTTTATCATGTTATTCTCCTTCAAATTTATATCCAACCCCATAGACAGTTACAATATATTTGGGTTCTTTTACATTATCTTCTATTTTTTGTCTCAGATTTTTAATATGAGTATCAACAGTACGGTCATAGCCTTCAAAATCATAACCAAAAGCAAGACTTACTAAATGACTTCTGGAGAAAACTTTATACGGATTCTGTGCCAGGGTCAATAATACTTTAAACTCATTTGGTGTTAAACTTACATCTTGTCCTGCCTTCTGAACACTATGTTTAGGAATGTCAATAAAAAGATCTTTATCATTGAATTCCAGTGCATCAGTTAATTCAGATTTGCCTTTCGTTCGTCTTAAAATTGCTCTTACTCTTCCAACCAGCTCTCTGGGACTGAATGGTTTTGTCAAGTAATCATCTGCTCCTATATATAAACCTGTAACCTTATCATCTTCATTGCTTTTTGCTGTGAGCATTAAAATAGGCACATCAGATTCCTTTCGTATAAGTTTGCATATTTCTTCTCCTGAAATATCCGGAAGCATTAAATCAAGTATAATAAAATCAGGCTCTATCTCATGAAACAATTCAATAGCTTTATTTCCGCGGATTGCTGTGAAAACTTCGTAAGATTCACGCAATAGATAATCTTTTATAACATTTGAAAGATTAATCTCATCATCAACAACTAATATTTTCTCATTCATCTTTTTCACCATATATTTTTTTAATCCAATGTCATAGCCAAAATTAAATTAAGATTGGTTATATTATACTCATTTATTCTAATAATAAATCATGTAGTTATTATGAATAATTGTGTGATTTATATATTTTCTTTTCTCCATAACTTCTCCATAAACAATTAGTAAAATTAATTATGGATTTTGAATTGTCAGATTAACGCAATTTAATCTCCCTCCAAAAATATAAGTTATGAAAAATAAGACCTCTAAGGTCTTATTTTTATGCGACAATATCTATATCGATATCATTTTCCTGATTGTTTGTATTGTTTTTAATGTTAACAATAATTCCGTTAGGCATACAAACAATAGTTTCATACTCTTCTTTTATCCATCCTGTTTTTGAACATATCTCTTCAGGGCATATGGCTTTGTCCATTTCTAACATTCTTACTGCACCATCCTTGACTTCTATAAAACCTGTATTTTCTCCATATTCAAAGCTATAAGTATCTGCAGCCTCCTCAGTTAATAATAACTTTTCAACAATATTACCATATACTTTAATTTCAATTACTTTTGTCTCTACTTTTGTATTAAATAATACGGCTAACCCTAACCATGCAAGACTTATTATAATAAGTGAGCAGATTAATATTTTATCCCACAATGTCATTTTGCTTAACATCTTAATTTACCTTTCAATTTTTTAAGTTATATAATTAACAAGTAATTATAAGATAAAAATGTGAAGAAGTTATGTATCTTTCATGGTCACATTGATAAAATTTAAATTTACAAAAACTTTAACCAAAATAAAAAATGGACATATTATGTATTGAAGATAGATGTCCACAAAACTCTGCAGCACAAATTTTTTCTATCTTTATATTAGAAATAGGGTGATAATTTAATATGAGATGTCCATTTTGTTGCTTTTTACAAAATTATATAGGACAATTTGTAGGTATAGGATTTATATGCAACTGTTCTCTTGACACACCTCAGTATAACCACGCTTATGGTTTTGGTTATCTGAGGAAACGATCATTTTATGGTGACAGCATTAGATTATATGATGCTCCAAGTGGCGGCGATGTAATTTTTACAGCTAATTGTGAAGATATCTTTGAAGTTTTCTTCCCAACACTTGATACTAACGGACCTATGAGCATGGCAGAACTCAGAAACAAGGTTGAAGAAAAGGAAAGAGTTACACTTTCAGGATCCTTTGTCAATCTGCAAAAGGGGGAGAAGGCAAATGACTGAACGCGGAAATTATTGTAGTATTTGTGATACCCTCCTGAATGATTATGAGGGAAGAACTGTAATAATAAAAACCAAATGCCCATCCTACTACAATGCAGTAGGAGAAATTCTGGATGTAAGAGATAATCTTCTTATAATGGAATATATAGGCGGCGGAATAATAGTAATTTGTTGTGACAATATATGTAATGTACGACCTCTAAATGATTAATCTTAACAAACAAAATTTAAGTAATAAAAAAATTGATACCGATTTTTACGGTATCAATTTTTTATTGAACATGTTGTATTTCATTATTTTTGTTAAATATAAAATGTTTTGATATAATCAATATGGTAATAAGTATTACGCCAGCTGCAATCATCCACAATGCTGGTATTGATATATAATTTATTATGAAGCTGTTTATTAGGGAACCTGTTAATCCGCCCAGCTGCAACACTAAAGAGTTTACTGATAATACAGAAGCTCTTATTTTGCTTGGAATTTCAGAATTTAATATAACATTTTCCGGAACATTTGACATTCCTAATAACAAATATATTAAAGTATAAAACACAATAAACGAATATGCATTTAATTGAAGAGAAGTAATAATCAATGATGATACAAGCATAGTTCGTAGTATTAAATACATTTTTTTTAAGTCTAAATTATACTTTTCAATAATTTTTTCTGATATAATGCTTCCAAATATACTTGATGCAAAATATAAAAATGATATAATTCCAAGGAGCCAATACATGCTGTTATCAGGCAAAAGCGAAGTAAAATGTGGCTGCCAATATGTTTCTATGGTTAATAAGAAAAATCCTGTTGCAAATGCAGAAATAAAAATACACTTTATAGTTCTATTTTTTATTACTATCAATGAACTGTCTTTAATATGATTTTTTAATGATATATTCTTTTTTATTTCAGATTTAGAATTTTCAGAAATAAAAACAACAGATAATAACAGTACTATAATAATTAATAATATTTCTGCAATCAAGTTTAAATCAAAAGTTCCAATATCTACAATTAAGTTTTGCGAGAACTTTGGTAATACTCCTCCCGTCAATGCCCCTAAAGATAAACCCAGTGAATCTAAAACAGACAGGCGAACGGTAATTTTATGTAACTTATCCTTCCCAAATGTTTCAATATAAGAATCTATAAACAAAGCATCAAATGAACCGGAAGAAAGTGCTCTGCTGGTTCCATAAAATATTATACCAATGCACAAAAAAATCATACCATGGCCAATAATAATAACTGAATATCCTAAAAGTGCAACAATCAAAGACAGACAAAATATTTTTTTCCTGCCTATTACATCGGCTAATATTCCCGTGGGCAGTTCAAGTACTACTACAGTTAAAGAATATATTCCCATGATTATAGATATGTTGCTTAATGAAGCACCTTTATCAATTAACAACAGGCTTAAAACAGGTACTAGAAGACCCGTTGATAATGATCTTAGGAATACTATTAAGGAATATAATTTCACCCTCATTTTTTACTCCTTCACCTGATTTTCTATTAAATCTGCCCTGTACGCTATTAAAGTATATTCAAATGGGTGAGAAGCTTCAGTTGATTTAGAATGACTGTTAATAAAATTATTTACCATGTCATACAATTCATTTGCTTCATTTTCAGTTAAGTGAACAACACCTGATAAAACATCTGCCAATTTATTGCCTTTATTAAATTCATCTACAAGTAGAGTTCTATTATTTTTTATAAGATTTAAAAAACCATTATATGTTTCATATATCATATTTCTTGCTAATATATCACGTTCTTCTGAAAGTTCATCATTTATATTTTGCCCCAGGCTGACAGTTTTGTCAGTTATTGTTAAGTACTTTGCTGTTATACCATTTATGACTTCACAATGGTCAGTTTCTATAATCCCTAATTGCTCTAATAGCTTTATATGATGACGGGCAGATGAAGGCGTTATGTTTAAATTATCTGCAATATATTTTGATGTTACAGGTCTGCCTTCAACACGCATAAATTTCATTATTTTTTGCCTGATTGGTGACATTACAACTTTAAGATCCTTATCTGATGCAATTACTATTTTATCATTTACCATGATAACACCTCCGAAACGTCGTTACAATTATTGTAACATTACATTAATTGTTTTGTCTAGAGAAAAATAAAAAATATTATAAAAAAACATGACTTGAATTGTCATGTTCTTTATAATATTTTTTACTTAACTTAATATAAACTTTTTAATCAATTCATTTAGTTTTTCTGCCTGTGATGCAAGTTCTACACTATTAGCTGCTGACTCCTCAGCTGAAGCAGCATTTTCTTGGACCACAGATGATACCTGTTCTACGCCAATTTTGATTTGTTCTATAGCTACAGCTCCATCATTGGCCATATCAACTATGTTTCCTATTAACCTGCTTGCTTCTTCTGTTGCAACTACTACTTCTTCTAAATATTTCCCTGTTTCTTTAGCTAATGTTGTTCCATTGCTAATAGCCGAAAGTGAATTTTCTATTAAATCTGTAGTTTCCTTTGCAGCTTCTGCTGACTTTCCTGCTAAGTTTCTTACCTCATCAGCTACTACTGCAAATCCCTTTCCTGCAGCACCTGCACGTGCGGCTTCCACTGCTGCATTTAATGCTAAAATATTAGTCTGAAAGGCAATGTCATCTATTACCTTGATTATTTTTCCTATTTGTCCGGATGTCTTGCTTATTTCGTTGATAGCTATTAACAGCTCCTGCATTTTAGCATTCCCGTTTTCAACTTTTTCAGAAGCTTCTAGTGATTTGTTCCCAGCATCTTTAGCTTCATCTGCTGTATTTTTAACTCCATCAGCAAGCACAATTATCGAGGCTGATAATTCTTCTATTGAGCTTGCTTGTTCTGTTGCTCCTTGTGAAGTTGCTGATGCTCCGCTTGCTATTTGTTCTGCTCCGCTGTTAATAGCTTCTGATGATTCTTTTATTTCTCCAATTACTTGTTTCTGCATTTCACTGACATTAATCAATGCATTTTTGAGTTTTTCAAACTCCCCGGTATATTCATACTTTAAGTTTAAACGTATATCTCCATTTGCAAATTGATTCAATACATCTGAACTTTCATCTATATAGTCAATATACTTCTTTAACCTGTCTGTTAAGCTGCTTATTGATTCTGCTAATTTACCAACCTCATCATTTGAAGATACATTGATTTCAACATCAAGGTCTCCACTAGCCAGCTTGTCAGTTACCCTTTGTATCTGTACTATTGGTTTTGTCATTTTTGTTATCAATATAAATATTAAAGTTAGTAATAACATTCCAACAATTAAAAAGATGAAGACTACTTTATTTGATAAGTCTTCTGTAGCTTGTGAAAATTCTTTTTCACTCATAGATGATACCAGCTTCCAGCCTGTATCCCCTATAATACCCAGGCTGCCAACATGTTTTTCTCCATTTTCTTCATATTCTATTAATTCAGTATTGCTTTCTCTGATAGCAGATACTAATTTCTCATCAAATCCAACTTCTGTTACATTTTTCAATAATTTATCAGCATCCTTGCTGTAAGCAATACTATTGTCACCTGTTAAAAGTGTAAAATATCCGCTTTCGCCAAATTTATTGTCACCTGTCATTTGTTCAAGTTTATCTATTAATATATCAACACATACTTCTCCAATCACTTGTCCATTTACATTTACGGGAACTGATAATGTAACCGCCATGGAACCTGTGTTAGAATCTTGATATATCTCTGATACATGTTTTAATCCATCCTGAAGCGTCCTATAATATGCTTTTTGTGTTAAATCAACATCTTCTTTAACAACAGTCTTTGATGATGTTACATAACTTGATGGACTTTCTTCAGCTACATAAACAGAGCTTACAACACCATCATATCCTTTTTGAGCATCCTTTAATATTGCAATTATATTGGCAAAATCTTTGTTTGTTGTTACACTTGTTCCATTTTGAGTACTGATTAAATAATTTTGTACTGTTGTGTTATTTGATACCATTTCTGCTAAAACTGTATAGCGTTCAAAAAATTCATTTGCTTCTCCACTTACCCTCATAGCTTTCTCTAATAATAATTCCTGTTTTGTACTTTCATATTCGGATCTTACACTAGACGAAATTACAACACCACTTATGGTCAATAGCACAAAGCATGCTATAAATATTGCAGTTACTAGTTTTCCTCTAATAGTTCTTGCTTTCTTGCTTTTTTTGGAACTAATTTCATCTTTGACAATTTTGTTTTTAATAAATCTCATGTTTTTACCTTTCCTTCTAAGCTGCCTTATTATTTTGTACAAGCATATATCGGCAAAAAGCTTTAAATAATTTACAAAATTAATAATACATTTTATTCCAGTCGAAAATTATTTGCTATGTAATTAAATGTTGCACATGTAAATCCATATTATTTTAATAAATATTTTTATGCTGCAAATGTATTCGACATTTAATGCTTAAATTGTAGTTTAAAATATATATATGAACAAATGTTGAATAGTACATAATATAGATTTTCTTCAAATCCAAATTTTGCATATTTTATGAAATTGTAAATAATAATTCAGAATTTATATTTTTCTAATACTTCTATTCATATTAATTAAATTAATCTGGGTATGAAATCAATAATGTTGGTTTTGTATTATAAAAAATACAAGAAGGAGGTAAAAGCAAGACTATTTGTTTATTGCAGTTGCCTTAATGTCAGAAAATTATTTTATTAGTGACATGAGGATCATTTATTTTGTTATGTGAAGGGGGTGCATAGTAAATAAACATTAAAGAATCTCTTTTTAAAAAATACATTTAGAAAAATAGGAGGATATAAATGAAGTATAAAATAGTATGTCTACTGACAATTGCATCCATGATTATTGGAAGCATGACAACTACTACATATGCAGTATCTGCAGCTGATGGAAATATCAATAACGGGAAGAAATTTGTTCAAAAAAAGGACAATCTTCCTGACCCATTAACAACCAAACAACAGGATTTAAAAAAGAAAGCACTTGAAGCAAAACTAAATGGTAAAGCAATAGGTAAAACTCATGAAGTTGCCAAAGGCCAGTATGTTGAGCTGGAGCGGGAAGGTGAAGGAGCAATATGGACGGTATTAGGCGAATTTTCTGATTTTGAACACAACTCTTTACCAGAACCTGATCGCGAAGTAGATAATACAACAATCTGGGAACCTGATTTCAGCAAAGATTATTTTCATGATCTGCTTTTCAGCGAAGAACCAGGTACAAACTCCATGCGTAACTATTATATTGAACAATCTTCTAATCGTTATGCAGTCTATGGTGATGTTACAGATTGGATTAAAGTACCACATGAAGCTGCATATTACGATGACAACCCTGACTCAAATGTATGGCTTTTCCTGGAAGATACAGTCAATGGCTGGTATAAAGAACAGCTGGACGCAGGCATATCTACTGACAAGATAAATGAGTACCTAAAACAGTATGATGTAAGAGACCGTTACGATTACGACGGCGACGGAGATTTTGACGAGCCTGATGGTTATATTGATACATTCCAGTCAGTGCATGCAGGCGAAGGTGAAGAAGCCGGCGGCGGAACTTTAGGTGATGATGCTATATGGAGCCACAGCTGGTATGCTCGAAGCGGCCTGGTTGGTATAGCAGGACCTTCTTTCAACATGTTAGGCGGCATTCAGATTGGTGACAGTGATTACTGGGTTGGCAAATATACAATTCAGCCTGAAAACGGCGGAGTTGGCGTATTCACTCACGAATATGGCCATGACCTGGGTTTACCTGATCTTTACGACACTTCCGGTGGTGAGAATGGTACAGGTTTCTGGACTCTTATGTCTTCAGGCTCATGGATGAGTGATGGCACAAAGGATATCGGTTCTAAGCCAAGCCACATGGGAGCCTGGGAAAAGTTACAGTTTGGATGGTTAAATTATGAAGTAACTAAAGCCAGTAAAAAACCATTGTCATTTAAATTAGGTCCAATGGAGTTCAATACAAAGCAACCACAGGCTTTGTTCGTGGTTTTGCCGGAGAAGTCAGTGACCACTGTTATCAGTGATCCATATGCTGGCTCCAATTTCTACTACAGCGGCTCCGGTGACGACCTGGATAACTTTATGACTAAGCAAATTGACGTCACTTCCGGTACAGCCATATCTGCAATGGTAAACTACGACATAGAAGAAGATTGGGACTATGCTTACCTTGTTGTTTCTACCGATGGTGGTGCAACTTGGACAAATATAGAGACAAACCTTTCAACTGACGATGACCCAAATGGCCAAAACTATGGTAATGGCATCACAGGCACTTCGGATGGATGGGTTGAATTAATTGCTGATCTCTCAGCTTATGAAGGACCGATAACTATTGGATTCCGCTACTGGACTGATGGAGCTTCTGGCGGAGTAGGCTTCATGGTGGACGATATCAATATCAACGGCTTTCCAATAGATGGTGCTGAAACTGATGAAGGCTGGACATTTGATGGTTTTAAAGTGACTACCGGAACGGAATCCGGACTTTTCAGCAATTATTATATAGCTGAATACCGTACTTACAAAGGTTATGACTCTACGCTTAAAGTAGGCCCATATAACTTTGGTTTTTTAGATAATGAACTTCTGGCAAACTGGGCTGAACACTTTGCTTATCAAGATGGTTTACTCATAAATTATTGGGATACTTCTCAAAGCGATAATGCTACAGCTGATCACCCAGGACATGGTTTAGTTCTGCCAATTGATGCTCACTACCATGCACTGAAACGTAGTGATGGTAAAATTTGGCGTAACCGCATCCAGACATATGACTCCACATTCACTACAACTGCAACAGACGGAATTCCGGATTTGCACTTAAATAGTATATTATCACCTGTTGAAAGTCTACCGGCAGCAAATGTATTTGACGACAGTATACTGCACTATGATGATACTAATCCGCAAGGAAGTGTAATACATCCAAATACCGGCACAATTATTGATGTTCGTTCAATGGATTCAAACGGCTTCATTCAAATACAGGTACGTTCGGCAAAATCAAGTAAAAATAAATAATAACCAACTTGTATCGTAATACCACGGGTTCAGTTTTGTTTGAAAATAACAATGAAACTGAACCTTAAATAAAAATCAAAATAATTTTGTTTTTGTTTAATCTTTAGGGCTCATTTTTTCCTTCAAATTTTTTAGTTTTTATTTCATTAAAAATATTATTTACTTTATTTTCATTTAATTGCAAATTTGCATTCGTTCCTATTAACTTCTTCAGCTGTAATATTTCGTTTAGCAATAAATTGAAATCTTCTTTAGTAACTGCCTTTTTATTTTCGTTTAATTCGTATCCTATTTGACCGCTAACTTCGATTGTGGCATATTTTACATCTTCAATAGATGATATCCCGGATTGTCTTAATCGCGTTTCAAGCCTATCAACTGACATTCTAAGCTTTCTTAAGTTCTTTAGATTTAATTTACCATTTTCTATAACAATTTTTGCTTTACCGGTAGATATGGTTTCTAAAAGGTCAAACTTCATTTCTAAATATTCAGTTATTATCATCAGTACTGTTATTATTAATCCAACAGCCAAAGTACGGAAAATATCTTTTCCAGCTACAGGCTGAATTAATAATGAACCAATTCCTACCATTACGACGACCTGGGTAATTGTCATCTGGGATATGGATTTTCTTCCTCCTATCCTTAAAATTAATCTTCCACCATAAAATATAAGAATTGTCTGCCAAATCCAATTTAAATTATTCATTTAACCATCTCCTAATTATTGATTCATTACTAAATTTATACCTTAATTATTCTACATTTTTTTAAAATTATAACATGTATTACAAGCCAATTTTTCTAATGAACTATTTTCGTATGTTAACGATTAGTCATTTAAACGTGTTATAGTCCAGGCACTGGTGTTATTTAACGAATAACTAAATTAAAAAAATTTAAATTCAAAGTATATTTTTGAAAATATTATTAAAAATATAAAGGTAAAAAATACAACTAAGGAGAAATGATATGGGAATTGTAACAAATAAAACTGATAAAATGCAATCTTGCATTGATGCTTGTGCTAAGTGCTCACAGGCTTGTTATGAGTGTTTTAATGCTTGTTTAAATGAACCTGATTTAAATGCGAGGAAAAACTGCGTTAGTATGTTGGTAGAGTGTGCTATGATGTGTCAAATGTCAGTGGCTACTATGTCAATGAGTGGACAATTTTCAAGTGAACATTGCCAGATTTGTGCTAAAATATGTGATAAATGTGCTGAAGAATGTGCAATGTTTAAAGATGATCATTGTAAAAAATGTGGAGACATTTGCCGTATGTGTGCTGAAGAATGCAGGAAAATGGCAAATATTCATTCCATGGTTTAGTGAACATAGAAAAACTCCTGATTTCAGGAGTTTTTCTATGTTCACTATTTTTTTAGACATAATTATTTTATGTTTTTAATTTTTCCTGTTAAAATTGAGTTTATGGCTTCTTTGATTTCCTGGTAGCTGGTGCATCTGCATAAATTAGATTGTAGCCACTGTTCTGTAATATAATCATTTGCATACATGTGCTGTGTAGCTAAAGAATTACATACCATTAAAAATCCTGATGTGCAAAATCCACATTGAAATCCCCATTTTTCTACAAATGCTTTTTGAATAGGTGCATTTTTAAGACCTTCAATTGTTGTTATTTTATGCCCGATCATTTCAACAGTCAGAGTCAAACAGGACTTTATAGGCCATCCATCAACAATAACAGTGCATGCTCCACAATCTCCATTTTCACAGCCAGGCTTCGCACCTGTAAGATTTAATTCATTTCGAAGAGTATAAAGCAATGTATCAGTAGGGTTCACTGCAACTTTTCTTTTTTCACCGTTCACATCAAGTTCTATGATGCTTGTGTCTATTATTTTAATCATATTACACCTCATTTAACATTTTAAAAGTATTTTCAATGGTGTTTTTGAGCACAAATTTTCTGTATTCTGACGATCCTTCGGTGTCATTTAATATTGAAGATGATACTTGCTCAATAATCTGACTTATTTTATTTTTATGGTTCCCCTCATCATTAATATAATTTTCTATTTCTTTATTTCTGAATGGATATGAGTATAATCCACTAAATGCAATTCTGATTTTATTATCCTTTTTAAGTGCTGCCACTGTCATAAGAGGGTACGCAATTTTATCGCTTTTCGTTTTTTTAACATGAACATATGGAAGTGAAAAATATCCTTCATCTATTTTTAGGCTAACTAATATTTCCCCGGGTAAGAGATTGAGTTTTTTATTAAATTTTTGATTAAACTGAACTTCTCGTCTTCCGTTTGTCCCATAAATGACTGCATTGCTGTCACAAAGCATTAAAGGAAGCGATGTTTCTTTATATATTATTGTACCGCACAGGTTGCCTCCAATGGTCAATTTGCACTGAACGGTGTGATCGGCTATACGGTCTGCAGTTTGACCAAGGAGGGGAAATATTTTTGATTCAGATATTTGGCTAAGGGTTACAGCACTACCGATTTTTAATTTATTGTCCTTCATTTCCATTGTACAACATTCGGAAATCCCTTTTATATCAATGACAGCACCCATGTGAATATTATTTGATCTTGCCATTGTTATAATTTCAGTCCCACCGCTGTAGTACATGGGATTTTTACCCTGCAAATTTAGTTCATTAAATGTTTGGAAGGCTTCTTCTAATGTGTCAACCTTATAATATTCAAATTTAGTAGGTATCATTATTACCTCCATTTTTTTTGCTCCAAATATATTCCGGTGTTATTGGAAGTTTATCCACATCAATATTGGCTGCCAAGGATATGGCATTACCAAGTGCACCAGGAATTCCAATGATGCCGTGTTCTGCTATTCCCCTTGCACCATAAGGTGCTGATAAATCAGGTGTTTCTATAAAATCAACAACATATTCAGGATTTTCTCCGTATCTCATCATCTTATATGTTCTAAAGCTTGTAGTTTGCATAATGGCATTTTCATCATATAAAAATTCTTCCCTGCTTCCTATTCCAAGCCCCATGCTCATACCGCCCATTAAGAGCCCCATTGCTGATCTTGGATTTAAGAGTTTTCCTACATCAACTACAGTTGCAGCTTTAACAAATCTATACGTATAATCGGTTTTATCAAATTCAATTTCAACCCCTTGAGCTCCCAGTGTCCAGGTCGGACCTGCTTTACCTGTTCCTGTGGCAGGATCAAGATGTGAAAGCCTGCTCATAATGAAGCTTCCTCTTCCAAAAATATGACCACCCACAGTATTTCCATTGTCATATTGGAATCCATAAACTAAATCCTTAAAAGACATGTATGTTGTTGGATCTTCGTTTAAAAATACCCGCATGTTGCCAACATCTAAATCTTCCGGAGAACATTTTAGAGCAACAGCAGCGGCTTTTTTTAACTGCATGATTAAGTCTTCTGCAGCTCTTAAAACTGCACTTCCTGCCATATAAATGCTCATGCTCGCAACAGTCTTCCAATGTGTCGGGCTTGTTTGTGTGTTTACATTCATAACTACATTGACTTTGCTTACAGGCATTTTCAATTTCTCCGCAAGAATTTGAGCCAATGTTGTTTTTGAACCAGGACCTATTTCAACGACTCCACAGTTTAAATTTATGCTTCCGTCAGAATTAAAAGTGAGCAAAACACCAGAGGATGCATCAGTAGGTGATACAGATGTTTTCCAAAAACAACTGATGCCTTTAGTTCTAACCTTTCCATTGTCTAGTTCAATTTTATTTCCTTCCTGCCAATTCATGATCTGTTTAAGTTTCTCTAAACATAAAACAAGATCACCCGTATTGCTTTTGGTGATTTTCACCTGTGTCGGTGAAGTTGTGCCTACAGTTATTGCATTGGTAACTCTTAATTGAATAGGGTCCATATTTAATTTTAATGCTAATTTATCCAACATTCTTTCTAAACAAAAAGCGTTGCTCGCATGACTAAATCCTCTAAATGATGTGGAATAAGTATGATTTGTATATATACTCATTGCATCACATGATAAATTTTCTATACTGTATGGCCCCGAGCAATCCACTGCAATAGCTTTTGCTAAACGTGGAGATATGTTTGAATAAGCTCCACTATCAACTAAATAAGTCATTTCTGCTGCCTTTATTTTTCCATTGCTGTCAGCTCCAAGCTTAATTTTAACTTCAACTCCCATTTTACATGGTGAAGTAGAAATATCCTCTTCACGGCTGTTTGCAATTTTAACTGGTCTTCCATTAACAGAATTTGAAGCAAGATATGCTAATATTTCTAATTGAACATTTGCTTTGCCGCCAAAAGCACCTCCTACAAGGGGTGTATGTACAATAACTTTGCCTTCTTCTAATTTGAAATATTTGCTGATATATTGTTTTACTGTAAAAGGAGTTTGTGTCGAAGTGTTTATTAGAACTGTTCCATCCGTTAAAATTTCAGCCATTGCATTTCTTGTTTCCAAGGCAGCATGGTCTGCCTGCGGCTCAGTAAAGCTTCCTTCCACAATGATGTTGCTCTCCTGCCAGCCCGTATTCATATCACCTTTTCTGATCTTTACTATGTGAGAAATATTAGTATTTTTTTGCGGATATATATATTTAGATTCAAATTTATAATCAATTAAATTCTCATGAATCAATGCAGCATTTTCTTTTATTGCTTCAGAAACAGTATTTATAACAGTAAGTGGTTCGTATTCTACTTTTATTAAATTTACTCCTCGCATCGCAATTTGCTCGCAATCAGCAACTACTAAAGCAACCGTCTCTCCGTAGTATCTAACTTTTTCCTTTGCAATTGGGGGCATGTCATCAATAAGTTCTCCAAATAAAATTTCACAATCATGGCCTGTTAAAACAGATTTAACTCCAGGTTCTTTTAATGCTTCGGAAACATCAATGGACTTAATTTTAGCATGGGCATATGTGCTGCATAACATCTTTGCATGAAAAATATTTTTCACAATTTCATCTGCATTATATTTTGCTGCCCCTGTTACTTTATCCCATGCTTCTTTTTTTATAATGCTATTGCCTAAAACCGTCAATTCATTTCCTCCTATTTTATTAAGATATAATCACCGCAATTTAGTTGTGAAACATTGGCTTTCATGGCTTTTGCGATATCCCTGCACAATATTTTTTGTTCATCAACGTCATTTGCTATTATTGTTAATGGATTGCCTCCAAGAACTCTTTCTTTATTTAAAGTAATGTATGCAATTATTTCAGCTTTTTCTTTTGACATGATAATTTCTCCTTAAGCTTTTAATTATTTATCTTCAAGCGGGCTTTTCATTAGTTCAGGATTCTTTTTAACATTTTCTAAAATTGGTGTTTGTTTTATTGTATTAACAAAGGCTCCTTCATCTCTAATTATTGGAACTATTGCTAAAGCAATTTTACCCGTACTAAATTGTTTCCTGATGAAGTTATATCTTTTAACACCAAGCCTTCTGCAAACTTCAAAAAGTATTGCCTGTCTTTGACCATAATTATCTAGAGTGATGCGGAAGTGCTCTTTTTTGGGAATTATTACAGCACCAATACCTTCTGATTGAACTAATTTTCTTGAATTATCAGTTCCTAATAAATTTGTAACAAATATATTATCTACATATAATTCAGAATTTCTAACTTCAATTTTGCCTATTTTAACTTCTGCAAGATCTCCGACATTATGTCCTTTTGAAAATCTTCTTAAAATTAAAAATGTTATTGTACCGGCTATTACACCAACTATAATATTTACCCATATTATTGGACTGTTAACGGCATGCATGGTTATTCCAGTGGCTAAAGATACTAACAGAGCAAAATAATTTCTTGCTTCATATGTTTTTGAAATACCATCTATGTAAGCATTACCTCTTTTAGCATATTCAGTAGTATCAACATCTTTTAAACTTTCCTTTTCCAATTTTCTAATGTCCCTAAAATGCTGTATCCCCAATGTTAAAAAAGTAATAGCTGAATAATTCTTAGTTAGAAAAGCAGGAACGACAACAGCCCCTAAACCAGCTGCAACTATGCCTGAAACTAAATTTAACAAATAACCATTCGGATAACTCGGGTATTGCCTATAATCCTGTATTATGGTTAATATTCTTGCTAAACTGCCCATAAGAACAGCAGTGCCTATAAAAATGAGTTGCTGCTGTGATATAATTTCTTCTTTCATTATGACCTCCAATTAAATTTTTAAATTACATTGCACCCCTATCCTTAATAAAACCCTTGTAATATTAATTATGAGGGATGAAATATAAAATTATTGTTTATTATGATTTCTTCTTGCTAAACAAAATCTAATCTTGTTTGAATGGATTGCGAAGTATTTTTCATAGAGGATGAACTACTGAAGCTTTTATAAAAAATATTATTTACATTATTTTGAAAGTTATTATTATTTTGTATTATAAGAAATATTTTGTTTATAACAGAGATTTTTATAAGAAAAATAATTGGTTAAATTAAATTGTTTTTCTAAAATATACTTTTAGAATAATCATTTTTAATTTGTAGATATTAAAAAAATAATGGAGGTAATAACATGACAAATATAAATGGAAATATTCCTAATATTAAAAATTCAAAATCAATAGATCAGACAGAAATTCAAACTGCTATGAAAAATATGAACTCTGTTGCAAGCAAAAGTACGATTTTAGGTGCTGAATTAACTTCAAAAATTTCAGAATCAGCAAGCCTAGGTATGACCAATTCTGTTCCTAGCTTAAATAGTTCTACATCTGTAGGGTCTGAAGAACTGCAAAGTGTTAAAAATACAGTTCAAAAAAGTGGTAAACAGGGGTTATTATAATAACCTGACTAGATAATAAAATAATTAAAAAATCACTTAGAGCATATCTTTAATACTCTAAGTGATTTCTTGTGAAATTATTAATAATTTATGTAGTCGTACAATAAAGTCGTTAACTATTAAGCTATGATTTTTATTTCTTTCATTTATTTGTACAATAGAGTTGTTAACTAGGCTAAAAAATATATATTGTATAGTAAATTTATACATAGTTCACATATAATTTGCTATTAGAACACCGTCTTTATCACTCTATCTGTACCACTAATCAATTCATCAATTTCTTCTTTAAGTGGTTCCCTATCTTTACTATGATCACACAAATTTCTCAGATCTCCAAGGCGTTGTATTCTTCTCCACTCAACTGTATCATAAGCGATATCTTTTAGAGAAACGTTATAATCAGAAATAGAAGGGTTCTTTTTCTTCAAACCAATATTATGATTTCGGCATACATCAGCTAAATGTTTTTCAATAATAACGCCACAAATTGCACCCGCAGCTCTTAAATATCCCATCTTTGAAAGATGACGTGCAGATTCAATCTCACTATCGAAAACATCCGCTTGTAATATTGTTTGGATGTCAAAGATCTTACTCTCAAATTTATCTAAACAAACCTCAAGCATTGACACTTGCTGAGATAATCTTGTAAGTGCTTTATATGGATGCAAAGATTTGTCTTTGCTTGTTATTAATTGAACTGCATCAGATATTGTATAAGTCTTCCAAGAGATCTCTTTTCTTTTATCATTTTTATAAAGAAGGGAAAAATCATTATATCTATCTGGTATAAAAACTTTGATAATAAATAGTGCTTTGGTATACCACTTTTCATAATTATCAAAAAAATATTCAACTATTGATTTATCTTCTTTAGTTGCATCCTGAATGTTAAACGATCTTGAACATATTGATAGACCTGTTTCTAATTTTCTCCCCTCATCAACAAGAGTAATTAATTCACCTTTTAATGCATCGTACTTCCCCATATAAATACCCTCCAATTTTAACTCCCTAATACCTTGCATTAAGTAGTCTTGGGCTTCAAATTCTTGAAATACTAACCCACACTAACTCAAGTGCATTTTAAAAAGCAGTTTTTCAAATAGATTCAAATTAACGCCAAATAATCCTATAAAATAAATCCTACTTTAAATTAATAAGTAAAGCTTCAAAGTAAACAAGATAACTACTTTATTATAATTCTTTAATAACGAATTGGGATTTTTGAAAAATCGATATAGATTTTTGAATTGTATTCATAATCTTTCAGAAACCTATGCAATCCCGATTTTGCAAGTTGAGGTTCTATCATAGGTGAAATAGTTATTCCTTTTATTATGCCTGTTTTATCAAATGGCATATCATAGTATGGAGTAACTATGCCTTGTTTTATACAATAACTGATGTTCAAATTGTCATTTGAATTCATCAACTGATCATCAGAAAGCCGCAAAACAAAACGATATTCTCGCTCCCCAGAAAAAGCAACATCCTTGAAAAACAATCTATAGTTTTCTATATATGAGATCAAATCACCATAATGCTCTTGTACTATAAGATCATTTTCCTCATTATCATCATTAAGTTGCAAAGCATTGTTTAAGTCTTTATCAACTTTGACTATAATGTTTTTAAGAATTTCAATTTTCTCTTTATCACTATAAATTACTTGACCATAAAAAAGTTTACCGTATTTACCTATTTTATTATATAATAATTTGACTATATCATTAACTGATAATCCAATATTATATCCCTGATATGTTCCATTCTTAACATAATAATTCCACATATTTAGTGAATCACTATCATTTGAAGCACAAAAAACAAAGTGACGCATATTTAAAAACCTAATTCCTTTTAAACCAGATTCTGCTTTTTCTGTTACAAGTTCTGAATAATCATATTCTGCATTAATATAACCTTCAATCATTTCAGGAAGATCTGAATTATAGAGCTTGTCCCGGACTTCTTCAAATGCTTTGTCTAATGGTATACGTATATGATTATACTCAGATTTATCATTGAGGTACTCACAATCCGTAAATCTAATGCTTGACGTTTTTAATATTGCTAATAACCCATCTGGAGATGTATAATGGTAAACTACTCTGTTTCTTTTATTCTCATCATACGGATTAAAGCAAAATATTCTATCACTAAATGATATTTCATTCATTCTATATTTCTCCATATTTTTATTATATCTTTGTCTTTATCTTTCCAAGATGAAATTGCTAACCCATCATTATGAAATGCAAACAAATTAGAAAAAGAGGCAGATTTCCAATCACATTTTCTCAAAAATTGGAACTATAACCGCTTTACCATTATCATGCATTTCAAGTGCGACATTCATTTACTTGTTGTGGCAACAATTAGATGTTAATAAATCTTCGCTTATCATTATATAGCTAATTTACAATATTCTACCATAAATTTAGCAATCTAAATCATCTCATAGTTATAAAATTTTTTCCATAAACTTATATATTTTGTCATTCATAATAAGCATAAGATTTATATCTAACTCTCTATTAATTTCACCGACAATTAGCAATAATGGCTCCTTACAATTATAACGTTTGTCATTAGAGATTTGCTTCATTTGAGAAACATCAATTAAGCTTGGTTGAGGAGATGATTTAGGATGAAGATGCCATTCACCTAAGTAGTAGTCTTCTCTCGCCTGCCACCTATATATAAGCAGTTGTTTTAATCCCAAAACGCCTCTATGAAACCAATTTCGTCCTGACTTTGAATCTTCAGGTGCAATCGTAATTTCCGTTATAATTGCATTCAGACTTGATACATCATAATACCCAATAAGAATTCCACCAGTCTCAAGGTTCACACTTTTATCGGTAATTTCTTTTAAGCTACTGTATGCCTTCTCCTCTAAAAAAACACTAACATTAATTTCATCATTTCTAAATTCTTTCATAGCCCATAAACATTCCGTTTTCATCATATTTTTTTTGATATACAAAACACACCATTTCAATATCGTTCTTTTTGATTAAATCTGTCAATGCAATTGTTGCAACTGTTCCTGCCAATTGCATATCATAATAATAGGCTGGAAACACAGGATTCCAACATCCAATTCCATCCCATGGCAACTCGTCATTAATAATTTCTTGCTTATCATGATCTGTATGTTCAATAATCTGCTTATCAAATAAATTAATATTGAATTGATTTCCTTTATAATATAGAAAATACATCTTTTCTGCCTTATATCCAACAGAAACAGAGCATATAATTTTAGTACTTTTAAGACGTGATAGTAAATTCCAAACGTTATCTTTAGCTGTACAATCAATTATTACATCATAGTCATTCAATACTTCAATATTTGACATATTTAGATTATATGCTAATGACTTTGCTCGGACATGACAGTTAATATTATTCAATCGTTCAGTTAAAGACACTGTTTTAAATTTATCTATGTCATTTACTGTTAAAGTGTGGCGAGTGAGATTTCCAACGGACAACAAGTCGCCGTCCATAATAGATATGCTCCATACGCCTGACCTCACCAATTGTTCAGCAATTACACTACCTATAGCACCTGCACCAATAATAATGAATCTATTTTTTGTAATCTGTCTTTCAAACATACCTCTACACATTATTTGATTTTGATTCCAATTTTCTGTTCTCGACCAGTCAAGTATCATAGAATCCTTGAAAATCCGCAAAAAATCTCTATGAATCCATCCTTTTTTATTTGGTCTAAATCCATTTTCTACATTACTATTATAAGATAATACAGGTAATACACAAGACCACCAATGATAGCAAAACTGCTCATCTCCAATTCTTTCTGGTATAGGGAAGCCAATTAGCAATGGATGTTTCTTACCATCTCTAATTCTATCAAGTAGTGGCAATAACAGCTCTTTTAAATTTATACCTTGCAATTCCAATGCTTTTTTTAACTCTCCATAAGTATTTGGAGCTTGCCACTGATTTATGACAGGGATTTTATCTAACTTCATCCATATGCCTATATAATCAGTTGCTTTTTTTTCAGAAACATAGCTTCCCCATGCTGTTTGCTTACAAATGCACCCTTTCAATCCTCTGAATGTATCAATAAATATTTTATTATCTTCGATAAATTTCATACTAAAGATTCCACTATTTTCAGAAGAATCTTCCCATTGCATAAAAGAAACTTCATCTTCATCAAATATAAATAAGTCTGTTCGATTTTTTCTAACATCTGGTAATTCAAAGAAGTCTCCATCTGATAATAATTCACCTTTATTGGCTTTATCTATCCATAATAAAAGTCTATTTATGTTCCAAAGTAACTTAAACTCATCATTTGGTTCCTCATAAATTCCAGCAACATCATCCAGAGGATCTTTAAGACATAAATCACCCTTTCTCCACAACCCATTTGCAGATATTTCACCATTATTTGCTTGATGATAGAAAGTATCGCTAATTCCATTTTCAATTGCAGGATACACACGAACCTTTCCTTCAGGATATTCATCTGGTAAGGTTACATACCACTCCGTTTCATACGGAATACCCATGCTTTCTGAAAGAAGCTTAACTTGAATATGTATAAACCATATTTTTTCATAATCATCCCACGATAAATCATGTAGCAATTCAATTTGATTAAATTCATCAATACACCTTCTACTTTGTATTAATGTAGTACTTATTTCTTTCAAGCAAATCTTCCTCCGGATATCTCACTACTTGCACCTTCTCTTTTTGTAAAAACATTACTACTTTTTGAAGGAGGTGAAGGAAACTTATTTCCTAATAGCAACTGCCAATAAGTCGCACTTTCTTCAATAGTTTCTGCATCATACGCCTTCCTTGCTATTATAGCGGCATCGCAAACTGCTTCATAAAACGCCTCGTAATCTTCATCTGTTAACCTTGCAAAGACATCATGTTCTGGTACCCCTCTATCAGCTAAGAAAGGTTTCTGTTGGTAATCACTTGCTATGGTTTCCAAGGTTAATGTAATTCCTTCAGCAATAGATTCAATCCCATCAGGACAACAATCCCCTATAAAATGTTCTAACGGATAACTCTTAGGGTTTTTAATATCAGGATATTTTTCTTTTCTCCACCACTTCAAACATTTTACAATGTTTACATAATGTCCATTGCATCTCGCATTTTTCTGCTGAGTCCAGCTAATCTGCTCTAGTGGATGTGTTTTTTCCCATGAATCAGCTTCTCTATCTGGTATATATAATGGCTCAGACTTCCAATCGGCTTCTTTACCAGCATGAAATATTTCTTGATAATTTGTATACCACAAATTACTGCTATGATAGCTTTTTAAGATATTTTCTGCTTTTTCAGTCATTTCAATAATATCGTCATCAGAAAGAACAGCCATGTTTTTCAGCAATTCGGCTTCTGCAATTGATGGAGCTGATGTGGGTACAACATCCAAATCAACATGTGTCATTTCAATTCCCCAAGACCTACCCTGCTTGCGGTATTTGCCATCATAAAACTTTTTTAAGAACGGTTCAAATTTGTCCAACGCTTCCTCTGGTGTCACTTCATTTCGGTCTATCTTTGTAACAATAATAATATCTACATCCGATCTTGTACCATTTTTCGGTCTTACAGCTGTAGATCTCCTATAGCTTCCCTGAAGAAATGTTGTTTCAATAATATCTGATAAACCCTCGTCCGTCTGTAATCTGTTTCTCAATGTAGAATGTGCTGATTTTAATTCCTCAACCTGCTTGTCTGTTAATCTAATCTCACGTAAAAAATCTTTAAAATATGTTGTCATCTTCTGTGCCATTAATTTTCTCCTTCCTGTGGGAACGTAATTGTTTGATAATAAGTACCCGTACTTATATTTTGAAAATCATATTCGTATAACTG
The DNA here is from genome assembly GCF_000309315.1 of Sedimentibacter sp. B4. Taxonomy (NCBI): domain Bacteria; kingdom Bacillati; phylum Bacillota; class Tissierellia; genus Sedimentibacter; species Sedimentibacter sp. B4. The sequence continues at coordinate 39,035 of NZ_CANG01000033.1, read as the reverse complement.
AATTTTACCATATGACATAGATAACTTTCCAAGATTAAACATCAGTGCTGTAGGACCTGCTACAAAAATATGTAAAATTCCTCGTTTAGTGTCAGTAGAGCGTTTTCTAATAACACCATTTATTTGATTAGAAAGTAACCATGCATGATATCCATTAGATATTGAATTATTCCCCACATCAGATAAGGTAAAATAATACGCAGTATTTATTAAAAAATGCTTGTCCTGCAGGTAGTTAACAACTTCATCATGAATATCATTAGTAATGCTAATAGCCACAACTGTATCTTGTCCATCTTTATTTAACAATTCATCGCTAATCTTAAAAAGATCATAATTCTGTTCATCTTTCGCAGCAATTCCCCAATCGCAAATACCATTAACAGTTTTCTGTACAGGTATTGTTTTTATCCCTGATTTAGAATTTAAAATTCTACCTGCAGTAAATGCAATTGTTAAATGAGTTTCCAACTCAATATGGTACTCTATATCCTGTTTCATTTTTTTCTGAACAAACAAATCTAACTGAGCAAATATATCATTCCAGCTATATTCTTTTTTTAAAAAACGTCCTTCAAAACATTCTACTAAATCAAGCATGTCTGTTGTTCTTTCCTTAATACCTTCAGTATGTCTTTTAAAACTTCTAATAGCAATATCAGTTTCATCTTTGCAATGTTCTAACAATCCTTCTTTTTTACATTGACGTAAAATATAATCTCGATCGAACTTATGAATACCCGACTGATTCCATGAACGAATCATATCAATATATGGATTCGTATCTTTACTTTCCTGCAATCGTTTTAAACCATTGTATGAAAATTCATAGTTTAGAATTTCTCTTAGTTCAGCTATGCTTTCTCTTCCATGATATATACAGGTTTGTTTCAAAATCGTAAATAACTCATTTTCTTTTATAGATAAAATATCACAGAACTTCTTTCTAATTTTCCCCATTCTTGACCTAGTTGTTTTTCCATCAAAAATTTTATCAACTTCAAAGCTATTATCAATATTGCTTATCAAATTATACAATTCATCACCCTGAGCAATGTCCCAAAGTGAATATATGATGAAACGACTTCCTTTAAAATTATCACCTAATTTTTTATATGCAGCTACAATATTATGCATAAGTGAATTGGTTGTTGCATTTATAAAATTAGGATCTAACAAATTATCTAAAGTGAAAAAATCGGATTGACGCATATGAAATTTCACTTGTATATAATCTGTACTTATAAAATCTTCATGGAACCTTTGTTCATTTTTATAAACAACAACAATATCATCAAAAGATTTTAAATCACTATATTCATAACCAATCCAACTAATATCGCTATTATTATTAAGCATAAGATTAATATACTTCCAGAATACCATTCCCTGATAATCGTCTCCAAATGATCTAGCAGCTACTGCATTACCCATACTATGTCCCCCTAATGCTTCAAATAATGTTCTAATTTATCTTTTAAATTCTGAATATATTAATTACCCAGTTATATTCCACGACACTTTAAGCACATTAAATTAGTGTTATTTAACTTTTCCATTATTTTACCATATAAAGAAATAAATTACAAACAGTAATGTAAATGATTAACGTTTAAAACAGTTGAATACTTTTAATGTTTAATTATTGTATTCAGATACTATTTCATTAATAAACGTATTTAATTTATTTTCATACAACTTACTTATTCCAGCAGCTCTTAACAATTCCCATCTCTTAATTGCACCTTCATTTTCATATAATTGTTTAGCAACCATCTTAATCCTTCTTATTTGATACTCTTCAACACTTTCACATATTTTCTCAAGTAGATGAGAAGTCATCGGTAACTTTTCAATATTGTTATAAATCAAGCCGCTAAGTCCAGTTCGGTTGCCTAACAATGATTTTGTAATTCTTACTAACTTCCCAGAACTTATTATTTTCTCATATTCAGTTTTAATAGCATTATAAATTTGCTTATCTCTTTCATTCCAGTCAACCCTAGTATCAGATTTATAATCAATTTCGCTGTTTGGAATACTATCAGGAAAGTTTTGCATAAGCCATTCTTTATCATGCCTATATAACCAAATGTACTGTTTTTTCATTAAGTTCCTTATTTGAGTTCTACTTAAACCGGGATTGAGCTTAATAAAGCTTAACAATTCATCTTTATAGTCAGAATTATTTTCTATTGCACTTACAATATTGCTTTCCTTAATTACCATACTTGTATTTATTTTTTCAACAACAGATAATTTTTTAGCGTATTTAACAATAGTTTTAGGATCACAATTCATTTTTTCTGACTATAATACAGATTTTACTTAAACGAATTTTTATTAGCGAAAATAAAGAAATTCTTGATTATAAAGATATTTACACTCGATGGCTTCCAGAAAAAATTCATGATATTGAGCCAGCAAATTATATTCTAAATAATGGCTGGAATAAGCCTAGAGATATTGTTCGAATGATATCCTCAGTCCAAAGTTCGATAAAGGCCTACGAGACATCTTTCAATCAAGCTGTGTTTGATGCCATAAAGAAAAAGTATTCGTTAGATAGCCTATTAGAAATTAAAGAAGAAATGCGTGCACTTTACACCGCTGAAGAAATAGAAACGATTATTAATTGCTTTACTGGCTTTAAAACCAAATTTTCAGTTCAACAATTAAGAGTCAGAATATCAGACTACTATTCTGGAAGCATCCTAGAGAAGAAATTCAATCAAGTTCTGCAAGATCTTTATCGTCTAGGATTCTTGGGAAATTATTTACCAGCATCCCAAACTTATAGGTGGCAGCACAAGGGAGATGAAGGTATTATTCTATCTGATGAATGGAGACTTATGGTTCATTATGCACTACAAGGTGCATTATCTATCGGCCGAAAACAGGACATTGGTTTGCTACGTAAAGAAACGCTGGAAAAAGGTGATATGGTTATCGCTGTTGTTAGCAGAGTAATCCCTTCTTTTGCTTTAGTTGAAATAAACCACTACGGTAAAAAGTACTCTGGAAGTATTCATGTCGGTAAACTTAATAAGGGATATATAAAGGATATTTTTAACGTGGTTTCAGAAGGCGATGAATTTCGTGCAATGGTGTTGGACTATAACGAGAAATATAAATGTTGGAATCTGAGTCTTAAATATGAGTCCCCTATTGATGAGGAGTAGACAAAAAATAGTTGAGTAATCAACAGTATGTAATAATGCTCTCCTAATAGTAAACAGTTTTATTATTTCAACTGTTTACTATTGGGAGAGCATATCAATTTAAACCTTTCATTGTTATAAACAATAATCATATATATTTATTTGAATAATTATTCATTTTTCAGTTAACAACTTTATTGTACATTTAACAACTTTATTGTACATTTAACGACTTTATTGTACGACTACAATTTATTCAGCGAAGCTCACGTATTTATTCTACAGTAACTGATTTTGCCAGATTCCTTGGCTTATCTATGTCACAGCCGCGAAGGAGTGCCGCATAGTATGCTAGATATTGCGCCGGAATGATTGTTGCCAGTGGTGAAAGCAATTCATTTACATCGTCGATTACTATTTCGTCTGTTTCCTGGCTCAATTTCCTCATTGATATTACAAGAGTTGCTGCTCCTCTTGCCTTAACTTCCTTTATGTTGCTTCTTGTGTTAAGGTTGATGTTCTCTTGAGTAATAACTGCCACTACAGGGGTGTTGTGTTCAATGAGAGCTATGGTTCCGTGCTTTAATTCTCCTGCTGCAAAACCTTCTGTCTGGATGTAGGAAATTTCCTTGAGTTTCAATGAAGCTTCCAGACAAACGAAGTAGTCCATGCTTCTTCCTATATAGAAGCAGTTTCTGCTGTCTTTCAGATACTTTTCAGCCAATAATTTGTAATTGTCCTTGTCATCACACAGTGTTTCCATGGAATATGCAATTTTTCCAAGTTCCTTGAATATATTGATGTCAATTTTGTTGTCAACCACTGCAGCAAGTATTGCAAGAACAGCAATTTGTGCTGTATATGCTTTAGTTGAAGCAACTGCTATTTCCGGTCCTGCGTATAAGAGAAGGGTGTTGTCTGATTCTCTTGACAATGTTGACCCTTTTACGTTTGTAAGCGTAAGAGTTTTGTAACCCATTTGTTTTACTTTGACCAATACAGCTCTGCAGTCTGCTGTTTCACCGCTTTGTGAAATGAACATGAAAAGCGGTTTTTCAGTTAATAAAGGCATATTGTAGATAAACTCACTTGCTATTACAACTTCTGTTGGTTTGCCTGCAATTTTTTCAAAGAACTGCTTTCCAATAAGTCCTGCATGATAGCTTGTGCCGCATGCTATGATATATAGTTTGTCGCAGTTTCTTACATCTTCAAGTATCTCAGGCTGGATGTTCATGTTTCCATTTTCATCGGAATACTCTGACATTATTTTTCTAATCACAAAAGGCTGTTCTTCAATTTCTTTCATCATGTAATGAGGGTATGTTCCCTTTTCTGTGTCTGATGCATCTATGTCTGCCTTGTATGGCTCCCTTGTGACTTTGTTGCCGTAAATTGTGTATATTTCTATTGAATCTTTTGTAATTTTCAAAAATTCCTTGTCTTCAATTTCATAAAACAAGTTAGTATGGTTTATCATTGCCATGGCATCGCTGCCCAACATGTTGAATTCTTCGCCTTTTCCTGCCAATAAAGGAGTTTTGTTCTTTGCGGCATACAATGTGTTCATGTCTTCACCGTCAAGTATTGCAAGGGCGTAGGATCCTTTAAGTTCGCTCATTGTATGTCTTATGGCAAGTTCAACTGTTTCTCCGTCACAGACGAATTTTTCAATAAGCTGAACAATTACCTCTGTGTCTGTGTCGCTTGTAAATTTAGTGTCTTTTAAATATTTTTGTCTCAATTCAACTTCATTTTCAATTATTCCATTGTGTACTAAAGTAAAGCGTTTTGAGCTGCTCTGGTGAGGGTGTGAATTTATCTGGTTTGGCACTCCGTGTGTAGCCCATCTTGTGTGACCAATTCCAAGCATTCCTGTAACATTGTTGTCAAGGCATTCTCTTAATTTTGCTATTCTGCCTTTTTCTTTGCATATATAGACGTTGTTGTCATTGGCAATTGCAATACCTGCTGAGTCATAACCTCTGTATTCCAATTTCTCCAGTCCGCCTAATATAATTTCCTTCACATCTTCATATCCGATATAACCTACTATTCCGCACATATCAATTCTCCATTCTTTTTTTAATTAAAAACCAGGCTTGAAATAGAAATTTTCCAAGCTTTTAATATGACTTTTGAACATGTCAAAAAAGTCAAATGATAAAATTACCATCATCACAATACTAATTATATTATGATTTTTTTGTTTTACTTCAATAAATTAATTGTGGGATTGTAAATCAGATTGATATTATTTCATTAAGATGTGAAAGTTATTGATTTCATTTTGTTTTGACAGTCACCCGTCATATTTGCTGAAACCATTTCGATGTAACTACACCGCAGAGCATCCGCCGAATATTCGATAACTCTGTCCTCGTCAACTTTAAAAGTTCTGGCGCTATAATACAATAATCTGAGATTAGCTTCCCTATTTATTCTCCTTTCTAAATTTATTATTAATTTATGAATTTTAAAAAAATTAGTTACTTTATCTTTTTAATTTTATCACAAAACTAATAAATAGTACATGATTATTTTGAAATAATATAAAATGCAAGTTAAAATGTTTCCAATAGTCGACCTTTTGTTCATTAATTTGCCATGTATTATATTAAATCTCGTGTCAATAATATGTTTAGAAAGTCAATCTCAAATTGATTTTCAGAACAAATTTAATCTTGTAAATTAATTGACCTGCAATACATAAAACATAAATGTACTCAGGTTGATAGGGCCCGGGAAGTATAATTTACCAACTTAACAATATCTTACATGATTAAATTAAACACAACTGACAATAATAACACTACATCATTCATGAAAGGAGAAACAAAATTATGGCAACAAACAACAGTGGAAGCAACAATATAGTTGTTCCTGAAGCAAAACAAGCATTAAACCAAATGAAGGCTGAAATAGCTAATGAATTGGGATTAACTAACTATGAACAGGTAGACAAAGGTAACCTTACTGCTAGACAGAATGGTTATGTAGGCGGATACATGACTAAGAGACTGGTTGAGATGGCTCAGAGACAAATGAGCGGATCTTCAGGCATGGGCTCAAGCGGAATGCAAACTAAATAAGTAAGAAAAAAGTAAATTAATATAAAATTGGTGAACAGGGTTACTGTTCACCAATTTTTATTACCAGTCTTTGTTTACCGGCATTTTCATGAGTCTTCCGTAGCCGTTGAAAGAATCCTCATCATGGTATACATAATCAGTCTTTGTATCCAGGAATATGAGTCTTCCTTCTTTTTGTGCCAGGCTCCTGAGATACCCTGCTCCGGAAGGATATCGCCGTTTAGATACATCAATGCTTTGATATTAGGTGACAGTGTATCTCTATTATACTTCCATTTGTTGTATATTTCATGTGGTTCTGGTTCCCTGAATACATAATAATGTGAAAGGTATTCCGGGTCTGACCAGTCGATTGACTTGTATCCTGTAATTCTTACGTTTGGTATGGAATAATCAATTACAACAGTCTTGTCGTACTTTTGCCAACACATTTCAAGGAATGGAAGACTATATCCGTATAATGAATGAAAATAGAACAAAACCTGAATTCGAAGTTTATGAAGTCGTATATTTCCAAGGGTGTTCTTGCAAAATCTAATGCTGAACCAGTTTTAAAAGTCAAGGAAATTGCCGGACTCCTAGACCGTGAAGCAGCTACACCTGATGAAGCAAGAAAAATTTTATTATTTATCTTCTTTGCTAGCTGCCTGTTTCAATTGTTCAATAAGAAGCGGAACTATTTTGAAAATGTCTCCGACTATTCCAACATCAGCTACATCAAATATAGGAGCTGTTGCATCCTTGTTGATTGCTATGATGTAATCAGATTCTTCCATTCCTGCCAAGTGCTGTATTGCCCCGGAAATACCGCATGCAATGTACAGATTTGGTCTTACTGTCTTTCCTGTCTGTCCTACCTGTCTGTCTTTTGGCACCCATCCTGCATCAACTGCTGCTCTTGATGCTGAAATTGTTCCACCAAGAAGGTCAGCCAGTTCTTCAAGCATTGGATAGTTTTCAGGGCCGTGCATTCCTCTTCCGCCTGATACCAATACTTTAGCATCTTCTATATTCATTCTTTGCTGAATTATTTTTGTGATGTCAAGTATTTCAACATTCTTGCAGTCTGCAGGAATTTCTACCTTGTACTGCTCGATGTTTACTGGATTTTGATCTGACATTTTCAGTGCCTGCATAACTCCAGGTCTTACTGTTGCCATCTGTGGTCTGTGATTTGGGCATGCTATTGTTGCCATCAGGTTTCCACCAAATGCAGGTCTTGTCATCATGAGGTTCAGTTTTTCAGGATTTTCATCGTCAGGTTCAATTGTCAGTCCTGTACAGTCTGCTGTAAGTCCTGTGTGAACTCTTGCTGAAACTCTTGGAGCCATGTCTCTTCCGATTGCTGTTGCTCCGTATATTACTATATCTGGTTTTTTATCTTCGATTATTTTATTCATTGTGTATACATATGGTTCTGTCATGTATACATCAAGGATTTCATCGTCAACATAAATTACATTGTCTGCTCCTGCATAGCAAAGTTTTTTTGCTTCGTCCATCATGTCATGTCCAAGAAGAACTGCAGTTACTGTTGTGTTTAAATCTTTTGCCAGTTGTTTTCCCTTTCCGATTAATTCAAGGGCTACTTTTTGTACTTTACGGTCTCTTTGTTCGGCAAAAACAAAAATTCCTTTATATTCAGAAATATTCATCGTCCGCCTCCTACTATAAAATAAACTTTTCTTTCATTTTATCAACTATCAGTTCAGCTGATTCCAATGGTTCAAGGTTAAATACCTTTCCTGCGGACTTAGCGCCCTTTGTAAATGATTTTTTAACCTTTGTAGGAGAGCCTTTTAAGCCAATGTTGTCCAAATCTACAGTCAAATCCTTCAGTGTCCAAACTTTTACTTGTTTTTCTCTGAAAGCATCAAAAATTCCGCCTGGTGTCATGTAACGAGGCTTATTGAGTTCTGCCAACGCTGTAATGAGTATAGGCAATTTTGCTTTTATTGTGTGATATCTGTCTTCATATTGTCTTTTTACTATTATGTGTCCGTCTTCTATTTTGATTTCTTCTGCGTAGCTTATGTTAGGAAGATTCAAGTGTTCAGCTATCTGAGGTCCAACTTGAGCTGTATCTCCGTCTATAGCTTGTCTTCCGGTAATTATCAAATCATATTCAAGATTGTTAAGAGCTGCTGCCAGTGTTGTTGAAGTTGCCCATGTGTCTGCTCCTCCAAATGCTCTGTCAGTAACAAGTATTGCTTCGTCTGCTCCCATAGCCAGTGCTTCTCTCAAAGCTAAATCTGCCTGTGGTGGTCCCATGGAAACCACTGTTACATGTGCTCCTATTTCATCTTTCAATCTTATTGCTGCTTCCAGGCCTGCTTTGTCATCTGGATTGATGATGCTTGGAACGCCGTCTCTTATTAATGTGTTTGTTTTAGGATCTAGTCTGACTTCTGTTGTATCAGGCACCTGTTTTATACATACTACTATATTCACGTCTTCTGCCTCCCTATTTCAACATATTAGCGCTGATAACCATTCTTTGAACTTCTGAAGTTCCTTCATAAATTTCAGTTATCTTAGCGTCTCTCATCATTCTTTCAACAGGATAGTCTCTTGTGTATCCATATCCTCCATGAAGCTGAACAGCTTTTGTTGTTACTTCCATTGCTGTTTCTGCTGCGAACAATTTTGCCATTGCGGCATCTACTCCATAAGCTGCTCCTGCGTCTTTGCTGCATGCTGCTCTGTAAACCAAGAGTCTAGCTGCATCAACTTTTGTCTGCATTTCAGCCAACTGGAACTGTGTGTTCTGGAACTGAGAAATTGATCTTCCGAACTGTTTTCTTTCCTTAACATACTTCACAGTTTCATCTATTGCTCCTTGAGCAATACCAAGAGCCTGAGCTGCTATTCCTATTCTTCCGCCGTCAAGAGTCTTCATGGCGATTTTGAAGCCCTGTCCAATTTTTCCAAGAAGATTTTCTTTTGGAACTACACAGTCTTCAAATATCAGTTCACATGTTGCTGAACCTCTGATACCCATTTTTAATTCTTTCTTTCCTATTGAAAATCCAGGGAAGGTACTTTCAACTATGAATGCTGAAATGCCTTTTGTTCCTTGTGATTTGTCAGTCATTGCCATAACTATATAAACATCTGCATAAGATGCATTAGTTATAAATATTTTGCTTCCATTTAAAATGTAGTTGTCTCCATCAAGAACTGCTTTTGTCTGCTGTCCTGCAGCATCAGTTCCTGCTCCAGGTTCTGTTAAGCCGAATGCGCCTATCCACTCACCTGATGCGATTTTAGTCAAATATTTTTGCTTTTGTTCTTCTGTTCCAAATTCCAACAGTGGTGAACCGCACAATGATGTGTGTGCAGATACGATAACGCCTGTAGTAGCGCATACTTTTGACAATTCTTCAACTGCCATTGCATAAGTTAAATAGTCGCATCCCTGTCCGCCGTATTGTTTTGGAAATGGAATTCCCATGAAACCATATTTCTGCATTTTTTCAACAGTTTCAAGTGGAAATCTTTCTTGTTCGTCAATTTCTTGTGCCAATGGCTCCACTTCGTTGACAGCAAAACTTCTGAAAAGCTGTCTTGCCATTTCGTGTTCCTTGCTTAATTGAAAATTCATCATTTCACTCCCTTAAATTTTTTATTGACCCTTATTTTCGCCCTTTAACAAGTTTTCACCTGTTAATTTAACCCTTTTGTTTGACAATTACCAAACATTATGATTATACTAAAAAAGAAAATAAAATTCAACCCTTATTTGATATTTTGTTCAATTTTACTACATATTTTTTTAAAAAATGAAGACCGCAAAAAAATTCGCGGTCTTCATTGACTTTAAATCAACCTACAATTGCCAATACTATCACAATCACGGCCGTGCAAACGTATACCTTTCTTTATACATTAATTTATAATTTATTATTTGAACTGAGGCTTTCTTTTTTCTGCAAAAGCTGTCATGCCTTCTTTTTGGTCTTCACATGAAAAGCACAGAGCAAACAAGTTTGACTCATATGAAATTCCTGTTTCTATGTCTGTTTCTAATCCCTTGTTAATTGCTTCCTTGGCATATTTTACGGCTGTTCTTGAATTTGCTTTTATTTTTTCAGCCATTTTGTATGTTTCTTCCATGAGAGTTTCTTTTTCTGTAACTTTGTTCACAAGACCAATTCTGTATGCTTCTTCAGCATCAATGTGGCCGCCTGCGAATATGAGTTCTTTTGCTCTTCCCATTCCTACAAGTCTCGGGAGTCTTTGTGTTCCTGAAAAACCCGGAATTATTCCAAGACCTACTTCAGGCTGACCGAACTTTGCTTTAACAGATGCAATTCTTATGTCGCATGCCATTGCAAGCTCACAGCCTCCTCCAAGTGCAAAACCATTTACTGCTGCAATTACAGTCTTGTCCAATGTTTCAATTTTTCTGAATAATCTTGCGCCGTCCTGGCCGAATTTTTTAGCTCCTGCCGGGTCCAGAGTATTCATGTACGCAATGTCAGCTCCTGCAACAAAAGCTTTTCCCTCGCCTGTGAGAACAACCACTGACACTTCATCATCACATTTGAGCCCGTCAAATACAAATTCAAGTTCATTAAGCACTTCTGCATTCAAAGCGTTCAATGTCTGAGGGTTGTTTATTGTAATTGTGCAAATGCCCTCATTTTTTCCAACAATTAAATTTTTTAGTTCCATAATCCACCCTTCCTTTACATTTTTATATTGCCTCTTATCCATTTGCCTTTGGATTTTAAGGAAAACAAGTCAGCCGCATGCATGGCTCTGTCCAGTAAAAACTTATTAAAAGACTTTTATTGGACAGCACGCCATCTAGCCAGCCGGCGAATTTTTAAATTAATTTAGTTATGTCCCACATTTTGTCAAGGACATGCTTTATATTATATTTATCAGCCAGTTCCCTGGAATTTGACTGCCACCCCACAAGCACAGGAGTTGTAGAAGCGTTTATGGCACATTCCATATCAAATTTTGAATCTCCCACATACAATGTCCTTTCAGCTGTAGTATTGAGTTCATTGATTACTTTCATGAGAGGTTCCTTGTCTGGTTTGTGCTTTTGCACATCATCGGCTGATACAACAGAATCGAAGTAACATGCAATGTTGAAATTTTCAAGGGCTGACACTGTGGAGTGCCTCAGCCTTGATGTGGCAATTCCAAGTTTTATGTTTTTGCTTTTCAGATATTTCAATGTTTCTTCCACCGTTTCATAAAGAGTAACTTCTTGGTTAAAACGGTCTCGCTGGTAGTTTCTGTAAGCCTCGATTACATCTTCGAACGGAAACTTCCCGAAATCTCTTCTGAGGGTAAGCTCCAAAGGTTCTCCAAATGTACTCATGATGTATTCTTCGCTGCATTCTTCTTCCAGGAAAGAACTATATATGTGTCTGAAGGAATTTATGATCATTTGATTTGTATTTGCCAAAGTACCGTCAAAATCAAATATTATTGTATCAATCATTTAAATCTCCTAATTTTTCTTTGTTTTCATGCTGAGGCCGATTCTTTGTCTTTCCTTGTCAATGCTGATGATTGTCACATTGACATTGTCTCCAACCTGGACTACTTCCATAGGATTTTTAATGTATTTGTCGCTCATTTCAGAAAGGTGTACCAGTCCGTCTTGTTTAACTCCTATGTCTACGAAAGCACCAAAATCCACAACATTTCTTACTGTTCCCGTGAGTTTCATTCCAACTTCCATGTCTTCAAACTTAACAACGTCGCTTCTGAATATTACTTTCGGCATTTCGTCTCTCGGATCTCTTCCTGGTTTTTTAAGTTCTTCAATTATATCAGTGAGTGTTGGAACTCCAATACTCAGTTCATCAGCAAGAACCTTCACTTTTGCCTGGTAATTTTCTTTTGGCAGCTTTTTTTCCTGCTTGAAGTTTACTTGAGCCAGAGCTTCAAGTCCATGGAGCCTGTTGTTTTTGGATGTCATTTTTAATTTACTGTCATCTTCCTTAACCTTGACATTCATTATGCGTTCGTTAATGTCTTTCAAATTTCCTGTTCTCACGTCTTCAATTGTGTATCCAAGTTTTTTCAAAAGATTTTCAGCAATTTCATATGATTCAGGATGAACTGCAGTCCTGTCCAGAGGATTGTCCCCGTCAGATATTCTCATGAATCCTGCGCATTGTTCAAATGCCTTTTCTCCAAGTTGCTTAACCTTAAGAAGTTCTTTCCTGTTGACAAATTTTCCGTTTTCTTCTCTGTATTTTACAAGGTTTTTAGCAATTGTCTTGGAAACTCCTGACACATACTGCAATAGTGCAGGAGAAGCAGTGTTTAAGTCAACTCCTACGCTGTTAACGCAGTCTTCAACAACCCCATCAAGCTCCTGACCAAGCTTTGGCTGGTTAACATCGTGCTGGTATTGACCAACACCTATGCTCTTAGGATCAATCTTTACAAGTTCAGCTAATGGGTCCTGCAGTCTTCTTCCTATGGAAATGGCTCCTCTTATGGTAACATCAAGATCCGGATATTCTTCCTGAGCAAGCTTTGATGCAGAGTAAACAGACGCCCCTGCTTCTGATACTATTGTGTAAGTTATGTTCTTGTCAATTCTTGAGAGCATGTCTGCAACAACCTGCTCAGTTTCTCTTGATGCAGTGCCGTTTCCTATTGTAATAACATCTATATCATATTTCTTAATGATTTCAGTCATTATTTTCTGAGACTTTTCAACTTCATTTTTAGGTTCGTTAGGATAAATTACTCCCTGTTCCAGGAATTTTCCTGTTTCATCAAGTATTGCAAGCTTGCATCCTGTTCTGAAACTTGGGTCGATTGCAAGAATTCTAACATCCTTTACAGGAGGAACCATCAGCAGGTTTTTAGTATTTTTTCCAAATACCTTTATTGCTTCTTCTTCCGCCCTTTCAGTCAAAATGTTTCTCACTTCTCGTTCAATGGAAGGAGATATGAGTCTCTTGTAACTGTCCATTATTGCAGCTATGTAATATTCAGTAGTTATGGCAGCTTCATTTTTAATTTCATTTGACTTAAGATAATTTATTGCTCTTTCATCTGGTGTGTTTAGTTTTACCTTAAGCTTCTTTTCATTTTCGCCTCTGTTCACTGCTAAAATTCTGTGGTTAGCGATTGTTTTTACGGCTTCTTCATATTTGTAATACATGTCATAAACTGTTTTTTCATTTTCATCAACTGCTTCTGAAACTAATATTCCATCTGCTGCAAATAATTCACGTATATGTTTTCTGTAATCCGCATTGTCAGATATGATTTCTGCAATTATGTCGCATGCTCCGTCAAATGCTTCCTTGGAGTTTTTAACTCCCTTTTCTTCATCTATGTATGGTGCAGCAAGTTCTTCAAGATTACCTTGTAAAACATCCTGAGCAAGAATAATATTTGCAAGGCCTTCAAGTCCCTTTTCCTTTGCTTTTGAAGCACGTGTTGACTTTTTCTGTTTGAAAGGTCTGTATAAGTCTTCAACACGCTGAAGAACATCGGCACTTAAGATTTCACTTTTAAGTTCTTCTGTAAGTTTTCCTTGTTCTTCAATGAGTCTCACAACTTCTTCTTTTCTTGCTTCAAGATTTCTCAAATACATGAGTCTTTCGTACAAGTCTCTAAGAACAACGTCATCAAGGGAACCTGTCTGTTCCTTACGGTAACGTGCTATAAAAGGAATTGTGTTTCCCTCATCAATAAGCTTGATTGTATTTTCAACCTGAAATGCTTTTATATTGAACTCTTGGCATAATAATTTGTTTATATCTAACATTTTCTCTCCCCTTACTTGTTTAAATTAAGAATTAAGAATTATTAATTCTTAACTCTTAATTGCTTTTTAAAGATTTCATTTTCAAATATTCATTCATGAACATATCAAGATTGCCGTCCATTACAGACTGTACATTGGCCGTTTCTGCATTTGTGCGGTGGTCTTTTACCATGCTGTATGGATGGAATACATAAGACCTTATTTGGCTTCCCCATGCAATTTGATTGTATTTTCCTTGAATATCCTCAATTTTTTCCTTGTTTTCCATCTTCTTGATTTCCAGCAGCTTTGATTTAAGCATTTTCATTGCAAAATCCTTATTGGCGTGCTGGGACCTTTGGTTTTGACAGGACACCACTATTCCTGTGGGAATGTGTGTTATACGGATGGCAGAGTCTGTAGTGTTTACATACTGACCCCCTGCTCCGCTTGAACGGAAAGTATCCACCCTGATGTCAGTTTCATTGATTTCAACTTCTTCATCATCTGTCATTTCCGGTGTGATGTCAACTGATGCAAAAGATGTGTGTCTTCTGTTTGAAGAATCGAATGGTGAAATCCTCACAAGTCGGTGTACGCCTTTTTCTGATTTCAAATATCCGTAGGCATTGTCCCCTTCTACAAGAAGAGTAACACTTTTAATACCGGCTTCAGTGTCCGGAAGTATGTCGAGGACAGTGGACTTAAATCCATGTGAATCAATCCATCTTGAGTACATACGGTAAAGCATGTCTGCCCAGTCCTGGGCTTCTGTCCCTCCGGCACCGGCGTGGATGGACAATATTGCGTTGTTCTCATCGTATTCTCCGCTTAAGAGAGCGACAATTCTTGCATCTTCAAGCTGTTTTTCAACTTCATCCATGCTTTTTTTAAGATCAGAAAGATGGCTTTCGTCGTCTTCTTCCCTGATCATTTCAAGAAACAATTCAACTTCCTCCACCTGCTGTTTTAAATTTTTATATTCGTTTATTCTGTCTGTGTTGTGTTTTAATTTTTGAGATACTTTTTGAGCTCTTTCCTGGTTATTCCAAAACTCAGGCTCCTGCATTTCAGATTCCAGCAGTATGTTTTCTTCCTTTAACTTTTCCAAGTCAAAGGGAACCACCTACCTCGTTTAATATTGCATTGAACCTTTTAAGATTTTCTGTTATTTCATACAAATCTATCAATGTATCAGCTCCCTTTTGTTAATTAAGAATTAATAATTAAGAATTAAGAATGATTGTAGGATTTGTGCCCGGCACAAATCCCTCTTTTAATTCTTAACTCTTAATTCTTAATTTCTTTATTCTTCTTCGTTTGCTCCGCAGCATTTTTTGTATTTCTTTCCGCTTCCGCACGGGCATGGATCATTTCTTCCGACTTTTTTATCCTTTTTAACAACAGGCTGTGGTTTTCCTGTTCCGCCTAAATCTCCGCCGCTTGTGCCTGTGATTTTAGCAACTTCCTTACGCTGAACTTTTTCCTGCGGTTTTACGCGCATAAGCATTTTTACAGTGTCTTCCTGGATTGAAGCAGTCATTTCTTCAAACATGTCAAATCCTTCTACCTGGTAAGCTCTCACAGGATCTTCGTTTCCTATGGCACGAAGGCCTATACCCTGTCTTAACTGATCCATTGCATCAATGTGGTCAATCCATTTTGTATCTACATTTCTAAGAAGTATGATTCTTTCCACTTCTCTGAAAATTTCTGCTCCAAACTCAGCTTCCTGTCTTTCATAATGTCTGTCAACAGCATTTCTTGCCTTTTCTTTAAGGATATCCTTTGTGATATTTTCTTCACCGTCAAAGCTTATGAGCATGTAGAATGTTTCAGCAATATATTTTTCATATGCTTTTATATCCCAGTTGTCTGAATATCTTTCGTCAGTAGTATACATCTGTATACCCTTGTCAATGAGGCTGTCAACCATTTTAGAAACATAATCCTTCAGGTCTTCACCAAGAAGAACTCTTTTTCTTTCAGAATAAATGACTTCTCTTTGCTTGTTCATTACATTGTCGTATTGAAGGACATGCTTTCTTATTTCAAAGTTTCTTCCTTCAACTCTGCCCTGAGCAGTTTCAATTGTCCTTGTGAGCATTCCTGCTTCCAAAGGCTCATCTTCAGGCATTTTCAAAGTTTCGATTATTCCCTTAACTTTATCCCCGGCAAAAAGTCTCATGAGGTCGTCTTCCAGTGAAATATAGAACCTTGTTGAACCAGGGTCTCCCTGTCTTCCTGCACGGCCTCTTAACTGATTGTCAATACGTCTTGACTCGTGGCGCTCGGTTCCTATTATGTGAAGGCCTCCCGCATCTCTTACCCTTTGCTGTTCATCCTTCAGCTCATTTTTAGATTCTTCGAGAAGTTTCTTGTATGTTTCTCTTGCTTCAATTATTTCAGCATCATCAGTATCATTGAAGCCGTCTGCATGAGAAATAAGTTCTTCTGAATAGCCCTTCATTTTCATTTTGTGCTTAGCAATAAATTCCGGGTTTCCTCCAAGAACTATGTCGGTACCTCTGCCGGCCATGTTTGTTGCAATAGTTACAGAGCCAAGTCTTCCTGCCTGAGCTACTATTTCAGCTTCCTTGTCATGTTGTTTTGCATTTAATACTTCATGTTTAACACCTTGCTTTTTAAGCATCTTGCTCAAAAGTTCGGATTTTTCTATTGAAATTGTACCAACCAGAATTGGCTGGCCTGTCTTGTTCTTTTCTATTATTTCATTTATTACAGCGTTGAACTTACCTGCTTCACCCTTGTAGACAACATCCTGCATGTCGTTACGGATTACGTCCTTGTTTGTAGGAATTTCAATAACATCAACGTTGTATATCTCTCTGAATTCGCCTTCTTCAGTCTTAGCAGTACCTGTCATACCTGAAAGTTTTTTGTACATTCTGAAATAGTTCTGGAATGTTATTGTAGCCAGAGTCTTTGACTCTTTTCTTACTTCAATTCTTTCTTTTGCTTCTATTGCCTGGTGCAGACCGTTTGAATATCTTCTTCCATACATTATACGGCCGGTAAATTCATCTACTATGAGCACCTCTCCATCCTTAACAATGTAATCAATGTCTCTTTTCATTGTGTTGTGGGCTTTGAGTGCCTGGTTGATGTGGTGAGATATTTCCATGTTTTCCTGATCTGCAAGGTTTGAAATGCTGAAGAATCTTTCAGCCTTTGTAATACCTCTTGCAGTCAGCGTTACATTTTTTCCCTTTTCATCAACTATATAATCAACAGTGTCGTCTTCATCAACGTCACCCATCATGTAGTCCATTTTGCTTTTCTTTTCTTCAGGAAGCTGAATTTTTCCCTTCAAAGGAATAACAAAGCTGTTTGCTGCTTCGTAAAGGGATGTTGATTCATCTCCTTCACCGGAAATTATAAGAGGTGTTCTTGCCTCATCTATTAAAATTGAGTCAACTTCGTCTATGATGCAGTAGCTTAAATCTCTTTGTACCATTTCTTCCTTGCGGATGACCATGTTGTCTCTTAAGTAGTCAAATCCAAACTCGTTGTTTGTTCCGTAAGTGATGTCACACTGATATGCTCTTTTTCTTTCTTCCTTTGTGATGCCGTGAACTATGCAGCCTACAGAAAGTCCAAGAAAATTGTGCACCTTTCCCATCCAGTCGCAGTCACGCTTTGCCAGGTAATCATTCACAGTGATTACATGGACGCCGTTTCCATCAAGAGCATTCAAATATACAGGCAGAGTTGAAACAAGAGTTTTTCCTTCGCCTGTCTTCATTTCTGCAATACGTCCCTGGTGAAGAACCATACCGCCTATGAGCTGAACCCTGTAATGCTTTTGTCCCAATACTCTCCATGCTGCTTCTCTCACTACAGCAAATGCCTCCGGCAAAATGTCATCCTTTGTTTCTCCATTTGCAAGGCGCTGTTTAAACTCAGATGTCTTTGCCTTAAGTTCATAATCAGTCAATGCTTCCATGGTCTTTTCCAAAGACATTATTTTATCGACTGAGGGAAATAATCTTTTTACTTCTTTTTCACTGTATGAACCAAATATCTTTTCCAAAAAATTTTTCATAATTTATCCTTTCTCCAATGCTATATTGAACTAGAGTGTCCTGCTGTATATCCGGAGCTCCACGCCCACTGCAGATTAAATCCCCCGCAGTCTCCGTCAACGTCAAGCACTTCTCCTGCAAAGTACAATCCCTTCACTTTTGTTGATTCCATTGTTTTTGGATTTATATCCGTCAATGCTATTCCTCCGGCAGTGGTCTGTGCCTGCTGCCATGTGTTGTGTCCGGTAACTTCAAATTTCCATTCCTTTAATATATCAATAATTTTAAAAATTTCCTTCTTGCTTAGTTTTCCGCACTCTTTTTGTATGTTATCAAACCCTGCCTCAGAGAGAATCACTGAGATGAGCTTTTTATTTATAAAGCCTATCAATGCATCTTCCATTGACTTGTAGCCAATATGGAAAAACCTGTCTTTTAATATGTCATAAAGCATGGCTTTTGTCAAATTAGGGAACATGTCAACAGCAATAAACACCAGTTCATTCCTGTTAATTGCTTCGATTACCTTCCTGCTTATCTGCAAAACAGGAGGGCCTGATATTCCGTAGTCCGTAAATAACAGTTCTCCTTCTTCTTCTCTGATTGTTTTACTTTCGGTGAAGCTTCTTACAATACCGTCAAACCTGATTCCAGTTATTCTTTTGAAGTATTTTCCCGCAAGCTTAAGCTGCACCAGGGCAGGAAAAGGCTCGATAATTTTATGACCGAAGGATTTGGCAATTTCATATCCGCTGCCGTCTGAACCAAGCTGCGGACTCGCCTTTCCTCCGCTGCACAAAATAACCTTGTCAGCCGTGAAGGCATTCTCCATCCCTATAATACTGAATTTATCTTTACTTTTCCTTAACTCTCTCACTTCAAAGTCAGTTATTTCCTGAACATTAAGCCTTAAAGTTTCATATCTCAACACATCCAGCACACTTGATGCCTGAAGGGAATTAGGGTACACTTTTCCACTTTGATCTATATATGGATAAATTCCTAAATTTTCGAAAAAAGAAATTGTTTTGTCGCGGTCGAAAAAATTCATAGCACTTTCTGCCATCGTGATATTTTTGCTGTGATATCGGTCCATGGACATGTACATGTTTGTATAATTGCACCTGCCGTTTCCTGTAGCCAGTATCTTTTTTCCTACTTTATTCATTTTCTCATAAACTGAAACTTCGGCTCCGTTCCTGGCCGCGGCAATTGCAGCTACAAGTCCGGCTGCGCCTCCGCCGATAACAGCTACTTTCATTATATCATTCCTTTATATTAAGTGGTTTGTATTTCTTTATAATTTGTTCTGCAACCTTAAGTCCGTCAATTGATGCAGACATGATTCCTCCAGCATAGCCTGAGCCTTCCCCGCATGGATAAATTCCCCTTATGTTGCTTTGTAAGTCATCATCCCTCGTAATTCTAAGTGGTGATGACGTCCTTGTTTCAACTCCTGTTAGAACTGCATCAGCCCTGTCGTAATCAGTGAGCCAGTTTCCAAATGCTGATATTCCTTCTACTAGGCTTTCGCACACGTATGACGGAAGACAATCCCAAAGGTTCGCAAATGTGGACCCAGGTCTGTATGTGGGATAAATTTCTCCAAATGAAGTGGACACTTTCTTTTCCTTGAAATCCTTAAAAAGCTGGACAGGAGCCTTGTAGTTTCCTCCACCGATTTCAAAAGCCTTTCTTTCCCACTGTCTCTGGAATTCAATTCCTGCCATAGGGTCATTTTCACCGCCGAAATCCTCTGGATTTATAGAAACAACAATAGCGGAATTTGCATTTTCCAAATCCCTGTCGTGGAAGCTCATGCCATTTGTAACCACTCCTCCTGTTTCAGAAGCAGAAGCAGTCACAACACCTCCGGGGCACATACAAAATGTATACACGCTTCTTCCATTTTTACATTTGTGAACAAATTTGTAGTCAGCCGGTCCAAGATTCGGATGTCCTGCCATTTCTCCGTATTGAGCCTCACTTATCATTTTTTGAGGGTGCTCAATTCTGACTCCTATGGAAAAGGGCTTAGCTGTAAGTTCAAGTTTTCCATGAAGCATTGCAAATGTATCTCTTGCGCTGTGTCCTATGGCAAGAACCAGCACGTCTGTTTCTATTATGTCGCTTTCAGTTACAATCCTGTAAACGCTGTTGTCTTTTATTTTTATGTCGGTTACACATTCTTCAAATCTGAATGTTCCGCCAAGACTGATAATTTTTTTTCTTATGGAAACAAGCACGTTTCTTAAAAGGTCAGTTCCTATGTGAGGCTTGTTAACATACGTTATTTCAGCAGGAGCTCCTGCTGCCACAAATTCTTCAAGAACCTTCTTGCCTCTTTTTGAGCGATCCTTAATTAGCGTGTTCAGTTTACCATCAGAAAATGTTCCTGCTCCGCCTTCACCAAACTGAATGTTGGAATCTAAGTTTAAGGTTCCGTCTTTCCAGAACTTTTCAATATCCTTCACTCTGTCCTTTACTTTTTTTCCTCTTTCAAGGATTATAGGATTATATCCTTTTTCAGCCAAAAGCAAAGCACAAAAAAGTCCGGCCGGTCCGCTTCCTACGATTACAGGCCTGTTTTTTAAAACTATTTCCCCTGTTGCTTCAGCTTCATAAATGAATGGGTCCACCAATGCTACATTGTTGTTTCTTTTTGAAATTTTATAATCGATGTTTAGTTCCACATCCAGAGCATAAATGAACATTATTTCATCCTTTTTTCTGGCATCTATTGATTTTCTAAAAACTGAAAGTGTACTTATGTCCTCTCTCTTGATTTTCAACGATTCAGCTGCTTTTATATATAAATCTTCTTCATTGTGCTCTATTGGAAGCTTAACTTGCTGTATTCTGATCATTTCTGCACCTCTTAATTGCTTTCTTTAACTAAGTTCAATTTTAACTTTACCATTATAACATATTTTCTCAAATATTCTATGTAAATTTTTGAAACATAATCTTCACATTTTTGAGCATATTAAATATTTCATAAAAATAATTTCGAGAACCTTAGCCTGATGCTTTTTAGCTTTCACGTTTATCCATGCAATAATAGTCAAGCTTCTATATACTCTTATGGAAAAAGTATTTTTCAGAAATATGCAAGCCTAGCTTGCATATTTTATATTAAAAACTATTTTTTGGGTCTCAAATAAAACCGAAAATATCTTTTACAGATACATGTTCGGTTTTTCGGGGATCATATTATTTAAATTTCTTTTCCGTATATGGGGCTTGACATTATAATATAAGTTTCAGTGTTTCCGTAAAACTGAATTTTTCCTACAAGCTCTTCAAGATGTGACATTTCTCTCAAATAAGCCTTCATAATCATGCTGTGAGGCCCTGTAACATGGTGACATTCCACAATTTCTTCTGATTTTTTTGCAAAATCCAGGAATATTTCCTGCTTTTCAGGCTTTATTGATGCATTTATAAGAACACAAATTGGTTTTCCTACTTTTTCATTGTTAACAACAGCCTTGTATCTTTCTATTATTCCAACATCTTCTAATCTTTTTACTCTTTCTGCAACTGCAGGAGGGCTCAGAGATACAACCTTACCCAGTTCCTTCATTGATATTCTTCCGTCCTGCTGTAAAATGCTTATAATTTTCAAATCCGTCTGATCCATTTTATACCCGCCTTATTATATTAATATTTGTCATGGTGCTTTTGTATAAATTTGAAAATGTATTTCAAAACATTTCTGCTGCTGTAAATGTTTAATTTACCATGAATAATATGAAATGAGAATTGTTTCATTATCAAACTATTTTATTTTCAAATTATTATATACAAAACATTTTTTTTATGTTATTATATCATACATACATAATTCATTACAAGGAAAAGCTTAATATAGTATGCTGTATCTTACAAATTTGCATTTATTTTAAAGGATATTTGCATTATTAATGATTATAATATCAATTAGAGGAGGATTTATGCCTAAACTAAAAATAACTGAGACATCACTTAGAGATGGACATCAATCTTTGATTGCTACAAGATTAACAACCGATGAAATTTTGCCTATACTGAATGAAATGGACAATGCCGGATTTTATTCCATGGAAGTTTGGGGCGGAGCAACTTTCGACACATCCCTGAGATTTTTAAACGAAGATCCATGGGAAAGACTGAGAAAAATTAGAGCTAATGTTAAAAATACAAAGTTACAAATGCTTTCAAGGGGACAAAATTTATTGGGATACAAGAATTATCCTGATGACATAGTGGAAAAATTTCTGAAAAACGCAATATATGAAGGAATTGATATTGTAAGGATATTCGATGCACTGAATGATTTCAGAAACTTAAGAAAATCTATTGAGGTTATTAAGGAAGAAGGGGCTCACTGCCAATGTGCCATTTCTTACACAACTAGCCCGGTGCACACAAGAGAATATTACCTTAACCTTATTAAGGACTTTGAAAATGCCGGAGCAGATTCAATATGCATCAAGGATATGTCAGGAATTTTGCTTCCATATGAAGCGTATGACCTGGTTAAAGCAATAAAAGAAGTTACAAAACTTCCTTTGGAATTCCACACACACTGCACTAGCGGAGTTGCACAGATGACAATGCTTAAGGCAATTGAAGCAGGAGTGGATATAATTGACACAGCCATTTCTCCTCTTTCTTCAGGCACATCACAGCCTGCCACAGAATCTTTGGCTTTGTCCCTTGTGGGCACTGAGTGGGATCCGAAGCTGGACTTTAATAAGCTTAACAACACTGCTGATTATTTCAAGGAAGTTATGAAAAAATATCAAGAAAACGGCACATACAATGTGAAAGTGCTTATGACTGAGCCTAAGACATTGCAGTACCAGGTTCCTGGTGGAATGCTATCAAACATGATTTATCAGATGAAGACACTTAACGCCAGCGACAAATTTGAAGAAGTGCTGGCAGAAGTGCCAAGAGTAAGAGAAGACTTAGGTTTCCCTCCTTTAGTAACTCCAATGAGCCAGATGGTGGGAGCACAGGCAGTTTTCAATGTTATATCCGGCACAAGATATAAAATTATTCCTACAGAAATCAAAAATTATGTTAAAGGATTGTATGGAAAATCTGCTTCCCCTATTTCCGAAGAAATCAAGAAACTCATAATCGGAGATGAAGAAGTTATTACAGTACGACCTGCAGACCTGTTAAGTGACGGTTTTGAACAGATAAAATCAGAGATAGGTGACCTGGCGCAGTCAGAACAAGACGTATTATCCTATGCACTGTTCCCGCCCGTTGCAAAAGAATTCTTTGAAAGAAGAAAATCCATGTCTGTTGACATGGCAATCTAAAATTTTAAACTTAGCATAAAAGCTCCCTGCTGTAAAGCAGAGAGCTTTTTAAATGCCTCTTCTTCTCTTACCTTCCTATATTATATAATACATACTAACTTTCCAATACAAAGTGGCATGCTGCAAACCTGCCATTATAGTTTTTCATTTCCGGTTCATACTCTGAACAAATATCCTTGGCATATGGGCACCTAGTTCGAAATCTGCAGCCTGAAGGAGGATTAACCGGGCTTGGTATTTCACCTGTTAGAATTTTTTTATCTTCTTTTTTAAGCTTTGGATCCGGCTTTGGGACTGCTTCTATTAAAAATTTTGTGTACGGGTGAAGAGGCCTTTCAAAAATATCCTCCGTATTGCCTATCTCACAAATTTTTCCAAGAAACATCACACATACCCTGTCTGAAATGTATCTTACCACACTCAAATCATGGGATATGAACAAATAGGTAAGGTTGAATTCTTCCTGCAGGTCATGAATGAGGTTTAATATCTGGGATTGAATGGATACATCAAGCGCCGATACCGGTTCATCACAGACAATCAATTCAGGATTTAACGCAAGAGCTCTGGCAATGCCTATGCGCTGTCTCTGACCTCCGCTGAACTGATGAGGATAACGGTTAATAAATTCCCTACGGATTCCCACCTTCTCCATTAATTCCTTTACCCTGTTTTCATTTTCCTTTTTTGTTTTATATATTTTATGAGTTTTTAGGGGCTCAGAAATTATCTGGCATACGTTCATCCTTGGATTGAGAGATGCATAGGGATCCTGGAAAATAATCTGCATTTTCTTTCTTAGTTCCCTCATTTCATTGCTTTTTAGCCCTACCAGATCAGTTCCTTCAAACATTACGCTTCCTGATGTAGGCTCAATTAAATTTATCAGAAGTCTTCCAAGCGTGCTTTTGCCGCACCCTGATTCCCCCACCAGAGACAATGTTTCTCCCCTAAATATTTCAAAGTTTACATCTGAAACAGCCTGCACAACATTTTTTTTGCTGCCGTGAGAATTTGTCACACTGAAATTTTTTACAAGATTATTTACCTTTACAAGCACATCTTTACTCATTGTCTCACCCCGTTTTCATATAAAAAACATCTGACGCTGTGATTTTTGTCAATCTTGTACAATTCAGGCTCCTGTGTGAAACACTTTTTTGTTGCCTTATCACATCTGGGACTGAACCGACAGCCCTTTGGAAGCTTAAGAAGGTTAGGGACAACACCTTTTATGCTGTACAGCCTTGTGTTTTTGGAATGTATTCTTGGTATTGAACGCATGAGTCCTTCTGTATACGGATGACAGGGTTTTTCAAAAAGTTCATTTATATCTGCCTGTTCCATAACCTTGCCTGCGTACATTACATATACATAATCACAAATTTCCGCCACCACTCCAAGATTGTGGGTTATCATCATTATGGAGGTGTGGTTTTTATCACGGAGTTCTCTCATAAGATGCAGTATCTGAGCTTCAATTGTAACATCGAGAGCTGTTGTTGGTTCATCAGCTATCAAAAGCTTCGGTGAGCAGGACATGGCCATTCCAATCATAACCCTCTGCCTTAACCCTCCGGACAGCTGATGCGGATATGCATTGAATCTTTTTTCTGCTTCAGGAATTCCTACATTTTTAAATATTTCTATTACCTTTGACTTGGCTTCCTCTTTGCTTATATTTTTATGGATGGTTATTGCTTCACTCACCTGCTTTCCAACCGTATAAACAGGATTCAGTGAAGTCATGGGCTCCTGGAATATCATGGAGATCTCGTTTCCTCTTAACTTCCTCATTTGTGCTTTGTTTAATTCCAGAAGGTTTCTTCCATTGAATTCAATTGAACCTTCTACGGTTTTTCCAGGCCTTTGAAGCAAACCCAATACAGAAAGGGATGTGACGCTTTTCCCACAGCCTGATTCACCAACTATTCCAATGATTTTACCAGAAGGTATTTCTATGGTGACACCGTCAACTGCAGGCACAATTCCTCTTTTTGTAAAAAAGTGCGTCTTAATGTTGTTAATTTTAAGTAAGGATTGTTCATTGCTCATTTCACTCATATTACACCTCAGCTATTCCTTCATATATGGATCTATTGCATCCCTTAGTCCGTCTCCAAGAAAATTGAATGTAAGAACTATTATTAAAATTGCTATGCCCGGCGCCAATGCAACAATCGGATTTGTAAACAAAAACTTCTTGCCGTTGTTAACCATCAGACCCCAGCTGGCCTCAGGAGGCTGTGCTCCAACACCAAGAAAGCTTAAATTTGCTTCCGATAAAATTGCACCGGGTATGTTTGTTGTGAACAGCACAATCAAAGATGGCAGACAGTTTGGCAGAAGATGTTTAAACATGATGACGCTGTCTTTAACTCCTATGGATTTAGCGGCTTCAATGAATTCTTTTTCTTTCAGTGACATTGCCTGTGACCTTACAACACGTGCAGTTCCTGCCCAGTTGATGATGGTCAGTGCAATAAAAAGATTGAATGTGCTTGCCCCCAGCGTATACATTATTACCATGGCAAGAAGCAGTGATGGAAAGGCAAGCACTACATCTGCCAGCCTCATAATGACAAAATCTATTTTTCCCCCGAAATAACCTGATATGAGTCCCAATACTGTTCCAATAATCATAGACAGCAATGTTGGAACAAGACCCACAAACAAGGATACCCTGCTGCCGTAAATTATTCTGCTGAGCACATCTCTTCCCAGCTCATCAGTACCAAGCAAATGTTCTGCAGAAGGTCCCTTGAGCCTTGACAGCAAATCAATTGCATAAGGATTATGGGGGGCAAAAACCGGAGCAAATACTGCCACTATTATTAGTAGTATAATTAATAAACCGCTGATGGTAGCAACCTTGTTGGTTCTGATCATATTTTTAATTTTATAAAAAATGTTGTCGTTTTCAGCAATTTCAGATTCTATGTCGTATTCTTCAATTACTGTTACAGTTTCTGTGCAGTCACTCATGTCATCACCTCATCATTCTACTCTTATTCTTGGATCAACCAACGAATAAAGCATGTCTGCGCAAATGTTTCCAAATATTATCAATGCAGTGGCAAATACAACTGAACCCTGCAGAAGCGGCATGTCCCTTCCTTGAATTGCATCCACTGATAGTCTTCCTATGCCCGGTATTCCAAATATTGATTCAGTTATTACTGATCCTGAAAGGAGGCTTGCAATTTGAATTGCCATTATTGTAATTACAGGGAGCAGGGAATTTTTGAGTGCGTGGTCCACAACAACGCCTGTCTCTTTCAAACCCTTTGCCCTTGCAGTCCTGATATAATCATTTTTCATTGCCTCCATAAGATTTGATCTTGTAAGTCTTGCAATTGTACCCGCTGAATTCCACCCAAGAACAAGTGCAGGCATAATGAGCTGCTTCCAGCTTCCAAAACCTGAAACGGGAAGCCACCCAAGCTTGTAAGAAAATGTATATTGTCCCAAAAGCCCTATTAAAAAAACAGGCATTGATACTCCAAATAAGGCAAATCCCATGAAAAGCTGATCTGTTATGGTGCTTTGTTTTATAGCCGAAATTATTCCTATGGGAATACCTATAATCCACGAAATTATTGCTGCAGTAGTAGCTAACTTGATTGTTATGGGAAAAGCCTGCACAATTAAATCTGAAACCGGCCTGCTCAATTTATATGAAGTGCCAAAGTTTCCTCTGAGAGCATCTCCAAGAAATCTTAAAAACCTTATTATGGCAGGGTCATCCAAATGCATTGTCTTCCTTAAATTTTCTATAACGTCGGGCTTTACGTGTTCTCTCATCATGACTGTAATCGGATCACCAGGAACTACATTAAGCATCATGAAAGTAATGAACGCTACTCCTATGAGCACAGGCACAGCTATTAAAATCCTCTTAAAAAAATATTTAGCCATAATACCTCCATTTGTAATGAGAGAGTTTATCAATTAAGATAAACTCTCATGATTAATTAGTTTTCAATCACCACATCATAGAATGACATGTCTGACCAGCCATTCCATGCAATATGGAATTCCTTAACTCTGTCGCTTACAACAAATATTTTGTTCATCTGGAACATAGGAAGTATAGCTGCATCTTCATTTATAATAATATTATCCATCTCCTGATAATACTTAAGTCTTGCATCAGGATCAACCATGGTTCTTGCTTCATCGAGACCTGAAAAAACTTCAGAATTGTTGTAGCATGTAGATCTTACAACTGCATTCTTTTCTGAAAAGAATGTGTAGTAGAAGTTATCAGGATCATTGTAGTCAGCCCACCATGAGCTTCTGTAAACAGGAATTTCACCGGATTTTCTCATTGCATAGTATGTAGCCTCGTCAACTTGAGTTATTTTAACATTTACTCCTATCTGAGACATCATGGACTGTACAACCTCATTCATTTCCAATGTAGTTGCACTGTCTGAAACCTGAATAATTTCCATTTCAAACCCATTTGGATAACCTGCCTCTGCAAGCAGTTCCTTTGCTTTTTCAGGATTGTATTTTATTTCTTTTGCCTCTGAATTATGTCCCAATACAGATTCAGGTAAAAATGTGTTCAATACCATTCCTTCTCCGTCATACATGGTATCAAGAATTGTCTGTCTGTCTACAGCCATTTGAAGTGCTTGTCTTACTTTCAGATTGCTGTAAGGTTCCATACTGTTGTTGAATGCGTAAAAATATAATCCGGCTTCAGGAGCGCTTATAATATTATCTTTATAATCAGGACTTGATTTGAAATATGGCACCTGAGTTCTTGCTTCAGAAGTGTCAAACACATCAAGTTCGCCGCTTTCAAACATCATCCTCTGTGTTTCTGCATCAGGAATTATTTTCACAGTGTATCCGTCAATCTGAGGCGCACCTTTAAAATACTCCTTGTTTGCAACCAGCACAACCTCTTCATTTACTGACCAGCTTTCTACCTTAAAAGGCCCTGTTCCTACTGTAACAGAAGTATCGATTCCAAACTGGTCTCCTGCTCCTTCCGTTGCTTCTCTGTTCAATATTGAACATCCTGGAGTTGCAATATTTGCAATGAATGGAGCAAATGGTTCTTCCAGGGTTATTTCAACTGTATTGTCATCAATAACTTTAACGCCTTCAACATGATCAGCTTTTCCTTCAAATACTTCTGTTGCACCTTTTATCATATCGAAGAAGTCAGTGTTCATTGCTGCCGTATTAGGATTCATCATTCTGTCTATTGTGAACATGACATCATCTGCTGTAAATACTTCTCCGTTATGGAATGTTACATCCTTTGCAAGATGGAATGTGTATACAAGACCATCTTCTGACACATCCCAGCTTTCTGCCAATCCTGGCACCAGTTCAGGTTTTCCGTCAACTGTTACAGCTTCAACCAGCCTGTCATAAATATTCAACGGTTCTCTGTAATATTCGGATGTCTTTTGAGGATCCAATGTGGCAGGATTGTCGGATGACGCTATCTTTAAAATTTTGTCTGTTGATACTGGTTCAGCAACTTGAGGTTTTTCTGTTTCTGTCTTACTTTCTGCAGAAGCGCTGGTGTGTGAACCCGAGCAGGATGTCATAACAGGAAGCATGATTATTGCTGCTGCCAATAGTATTGCTAATTTTCTTCTTATCATTTTTTATCCTCCGTATTTTTAATTTCTCTTCTGATTTAGCTGAAAAAAAAGACGCCGTAGGTATAACCTACAGCGCCTTTGCTGAAATCTTTTTTTGTATTATAGCTCTATAATTATTGATTGTCAATCATATTCTTTAATTTTTTTCAATATATTAAAAGATAATTTTTAAATTTATTTTACGCCTTTAATGTACAATTGTACGCAATGTACGCAATTACCCCACATAGTTAGGAAGGGTGCTGCCACCTGCAGGCATTATTATAACTCTTGATTTACGGCCGGATTTATTCAGTGCTCTGTCAACAGCATCCTGCAGATTATCGAAATACTTAAATCCAATGTGTTCAATTGTTGATTTGTCATAATCTGTGACCATGTATATTTCAGATTTCATAAGTGTCATTGCAATAGCAGCTGCCTTATGACCGCCAAGAACGAAATTTTCCCTTATTTCCTTTACCATCTGTTCCTTTGTCTTTGTCATCATCCATTTTTCGAAAATATCATTTTCTAAGCCTTCCTTGCATGAGGCACAGAGAATTATTGTTCCCCCGTCTTTTACGGCATGTCTTGCATTGTCCAGAGCTTTCTGAGCCTGGTATATATTTATGTCCTTTGGATATCCTCCCGGCGAAACAATGACAACATCTGCTTTTTCTTTAATGTTAACTTTGTACATCAAATCTAATGCACGGCAGGCAGCCCTGTGTGCCTCTATGTAGTGTCCAGCAAAAGCTCCAACAATTTTTTTGTCGGAAGATTGCAAAACATTTAAAATAAAGTCAATTTTTATATGTTTACCAACTTCGTCTATGTCCTGCCTTACAGGGTTAGTGTCAAGGTTTCCTGCATATGAACCGTCCTTAACCATATTTGAATGGTTGGCTTGAATTGCAGCATAGCTGGAAACACCGGGCATTATAGCTTTTGCTCCCCCTGAGTATCCTGCAAAATAATGATATTCCACATTGCCAAGACAAATAATCCTGTCCGCTTCTGCTACAGGCGTGAAAATGTCTACTGGAGTTCCATTTTTGCATGTTCCAAAATTTTTGCAATCATCCATGTTGCTGTCAACGATTTTTATTGTTTTATAAACTTCTTCTCCAACCAATTGCTTTTTTTCTTCTTCAGTGTGTTTCCTGTGGCTTCCAAGAGCCAACACAATTGTTATGTCACTTTGATCTACATTTGCCTTTTTAAGCTCCTGAACAATGTACGGCAAAACTAATTTACTCTTCATAGGCCTTGTAATATCGCTTGTGATTATGACAATCTTTTCTCCTTTTTTTGCGATTTTATCCAAGGGTTCAGAATTGATAGGATTTTTTAAAGCTTCTATAATTATAGATTCTTCAGAATCATTGTTGTCCACTGTGTTTGGCATCAAAATTTCTGTAGTGTGTGTGTCATCAATTTTGGCATAAACATAATCTTTATCTTTTTTTAATTTGATCTCCATTTTGCCCTCCGCAAGTTGTATTGCTTAATTATATATAATTAAATTGTTAAATTCCACCTTTTTTAATTTTTTTGTTTTTTAAAAACAAAGGCTCTCTGCGTGCGCAGAGAGCCTTTATGCCTCTTAATTTTTTCCCTTTGTTCTAAAAACTCTTGTTATATGTTACTAACTTGCAAGTTCTTCTAGTTCTTCAATTTTCTCAACTTCAGCAGTTTTCTTTGAAGACAGAAGCAAATGCAGAATTATTCCAACTGCAAGTCCCCAGGCTGCGCTTTTAGCTACAATAACTGTACCCATTACACCTGCAATTCCCTTATCCATTTCTGTTTCACACATATCCATTGCCAGTCTTGTGCATATATATCCCTGAACCAACAATGTCAATGACAATGCCACAGGCAATACAGGCTGTACTAATGAAACTATCGGAACAATGGCAACCATGAGAAGACTGGTCCATCTGAATGTTCCCATACCGCCTACCAGAGAATCCATAGCATCTCTGCCGTCTTTATATCTTTGAGAAACAGATGCTGTAACCGCTGCCCATAATGGACCGCTCAATTGCGTATAAGGAGATATTAAAGATTGAATTATGTTTCTTATACCGCTTATTAAGTTTGATCTGTTTGCATTGAAGTCAACTTTTTCATCAGGTCTTGCTTCATCTGCTTCACGAATGAGTGTCTCACTTGTTACAAAATCACCAAATGCAATTATATAAGCCATTACTGCCATTGGTATTGCCTGAAGAAATACAGCTGCACTTGGGAATCCTATGCTGAACGGACTAAGTGTTTCCATTATTCCTGCCAAATCAGGTATTTTTATAAATGAACCCATTTGAATATTAGGAAATGGAAGTTCTCCTGCTAAAGGTCCTACAATAATTGCGATGGCTACTGCCGGAAGCATACCATACTTGCCCAGAGCATTTGCAAACTTACTTGTCTTTCTTAAATTTCTAAACTTCTGTGAGAACAATAAATAAAATGCAACCAATACTCCAATTGTTACTGCTATAGGATATGTTCCAAAGCGTCCGCCTGTCTTAAATTCTCCGTAAATAGCCGCAACACCTGCTCCAAGAAGAATTCCTGCTTTTATTGATGTTGGTACAATGTGTATTACTTTATTTGCTATTCCTGTTATACCAAATACTATAAATATAATACCTACCTCAAACTGCAGAGCTATAAGAGCTTGAGTTCTTTCTGGACCTATAATGTAGTTAGACAAAAATGCTATCGTTAACGGAATAGATGGTGTTATCCATCCTGGAACAACCGGATCTCCCAACAAGGAGTGCAGTATATAACCCATGCTGTTGATAATAACCATGCTCCATGCAATGTCATTTGAAACTCCCAGAACTTCAGTCAAAACCGGAATAGCTCCAAGACATGTAGCACACATAAGTATTGCTTGAAAAAACTCAGACCATTCCCACTTGTAGTGAATAAAAGGCAATCTGATCTTGAATATACCCGCTGGTATATAAGGTTGTTCTTTACCGTATTCTCTTACTGCTGACATAGACTTTTCTCCCTTAGTATTATTTTAGAATTTTGTGGAAAATCTTTTTTCGAATTCTTTAACTAGTTCATCTCTAAAATCTGGGTGAGCAATATTTATAAGTGCTCTTGCTCTGTCTCTTAATGTCTTGCCCTTTAGATGCGCAACCCCATATTCTGTTACAACATAATCTACATCGTTACGGGAAGTTGTTACTGCAGCTCCTTCATCCAACAGTGGAACTATTTTTGAAACTGTTCCCTTGGCTGCTGTAGATGGCATTGCCATTATTGATTTACCGTTCTTAGCCATTGTTACACCTCGAACAAAATCAACTTGACCGCCAACACCGCTTATTTGCTTTAATCCTATACTTTCGGAACATACTTGACCCATAAGATCAACCTGCACGCATGAATTGATTGAAACCATGTTGTCATTTTTCATAATAACTGTCGGATTATTTACATAATCAACAGGATACATTTCAACCATTGGATTGTTGTTGACAAAATCATAAAGTTTTTTACTTCCCATTAAAAACGCAACTATCATTTTTCCAGGATGTAGTGTCTTCTTCTTATTTGTAACAACTCCTGCCTCAAACAATTCAACTACTCCGTCAGAGAACATTTCAGAGTGTATTCCTAAATCCTTTTTATCTTTCAGGAATAACAATACCGCATCCGGTATGGCTCCAATACCCAACTGTAATGTATCTCCATCTGAAACCAGAGAAGCACAGTTTTCTCCAATTGCCTTTTCAATTTCACCAATTTTAGGAGCACCTAATTCAATTATGGGAGCTGAATGTTCAACAAAACAATCTATTTCTGAAACATGTAAAAATGTGTCTCCCATTGTTCTAGGCATTTGATCGTTAACTTGAGCTATTACAATTTTAGCTTCTTGTGCTGCTGTCTTTGTATAATCAACAGACACCCCAAGACTGCAGTAGCCATGTTCATCAGGAGGTGTTACCTGAATAAGTGCCACGTCTACAGGCATTGATGTTCTGAACAGTCTTGGAACTTCGTAGAAGAAACTTGGTGTAAAGTCACCTCTTCCGCAGCTTACTGCATCACGAGTACATGCTCCTACAAAAATGGAATTGTGTCTGAAGTGCTTTTCCATGCCAGGTTGAGCATATTCACCTTTTCCCATGGCAACCATGTGAACAATTTCTACATTTTCATATTGGTCCTTGTTCTCGACCATTTTTCCTACAACATATGATGGTTCACCAACTGCATGACCAATTACAACTCGGTCATTAGATTTTATTTTTTTAACAGCTTCTTCCGCTGTCAAAAGTCTTTCATTGAATATTTCTTTCCAACTCAATAAACTTTTCCTCCTCGCCATAATTTTAGTTGATGGTATTATTCCTTTAAACTTCAAGTAATCATTTTCAGAGTTTATAAATAATTTCTTTGTACTTTTAAATGGTTCGTGTTCAGAGCACGCTCTGCTGCATCCGTTTATTACTGCCACAATATCATAGAAAGTGTTATCCTTGGCATTTTCAAATGAGATTTCCTTGTGCTCACTTATAAGCTTCTCAACTAGTTTTTTTCTGTCATAGCCGGGATTGCATCCGCCGCAATACTTTATTCCAATTTTCATAAATAACCCTATTATAATTTCTTATTCAGTATTTTACTGGCAAAGGCTAATAATTCGTCACTGACACCTTCAATCAATACAATTTTTTCAACTTCCGGAACATGTTTTTTAACTTCTATTTCAATAACATCTTCAACTGTAAATCTTGCTGATGGGCAGTTGCTGCATTGACCTTCAAGCTTAATATCAAGAACACCATCTTTAAAATCCAGTACTTTTACATTTCCATAGTGTTCCGATAATTTAGGCCTTACATATTCATCAAGCACATGTTCTATTTTTTCAATCATGTTAAGCTCCATTGTGTTTGTGTGTTTTTGTGTGTACCCGGAACCCCTGAGAGTTCCGGGCTCGAAAATTATTCTGTAATTTGTGCTATTGCTTTAGCTAATTCTTTCTTTCCGTTAATATTTCCCTGTCTAGCTATCATGATTCTTTGAGCCTGTGGTGAGCCTGCGCCGTGCATAGATTCTGTTCTATAACCAACTGCAGCTGTTCCTAATGTCAGGTTTTCAATTAATCTTAAAATTCTTAATCTGTTTTCAACAGAAACTGCATTTACACCCTTCAGATATTTTTCAACATAAGGTCCAACTACAGGATCTTTTAGATCTTTTTCAGATGGAGCTGTAACCATTAAACCGCCGGCAATATCTTCAGCCAGTCTTGCAATTTCATATGGGAATCTTGTTACATTTTGCTTACATACATTTGCCAAAAGTAAATCTATAATATAATTTCCTGATTCTGTCTTAGAACCTTCTGCTGAACATGCAATACCGCTGCTGTACAATGTTTCATTTAAATGTGTCATTTCAATTAATTTATCTTTTACGTGAGATGCCTTTTGTGCTCCGTTGTAATCAGCTGCCAAAGCTGCTGCACCTATAAGAACGTCACCAACTCCAACCTTGCATCCGCCGTAGCTTTGTCTGTGGTATCCTGCAAATCTTTCAACAAGCATTCCGGCAAATTCAGTTTCTCCATTTAAGAATATTCTGTCGTTAGGAACAAACACATCATTAAATACTACCAAAGCTTCAACACCGCCATACTGACTGTTTCCAACATCTAACTGTGAGCCTTCCAATTTTCTTGTATCGCATGACTGTCTGCCTATTATCATCAATATACCTTCAGCATCAACAGGAACTGCAAATGATATTGCATAATCTTTATCTTCAGGAGACAATGCGATTGTAGGCATTACTATTACTTCCTGTGAGTTACAGATACCTGTTTGGTGAGCTTTTGCTCCTCTGACTACTACACCGTCAGGCCTTCTTTCTACAACTCTCAAATACAAATCAGGATCTGCTTGTTTGCTTGGAGAAAGTGCTCTGTCTCCTTTAGGGTCAGTCATGGCTCCATCAACAGTCATGTCATTTTCCTGAACAAATTTCATGTAATTAACGAAATTCTCATGATACTTAGTTCCATGTGCCTTATCAATTTCATAAGTTGTACTAAATTCTGCATTAAAAGCATCCATTCCTACGCATCTCTGGAAACAGGAAGCAGTTTTTTGTCCCAATAAACGCTGCATTTTTACCTTTTTAATCAAATCTTCCGTACTTTGATGAATGTGGCAGAAGCGGTTGATTTTTTCTCCTGTAATAGAAGATTTTACTGTCATTAAATCTTCATATTCAGGCATTTGTGCTAAATCATAAGTTGCTCTTACTGAGTTCAGAGATGGTCTGAGTATTGGGTTGTCAACAGGGTTTTCAACCTTTTCTCCAAACATATAAATTTGCATGTTCATCTTTCTAATGCTTTCGATAAATTGTTCACCAGTCATTAATGCCATTATATATACCTCCAAGAATTTTTAATTTACGCATATATAAATAGCATATTCCATGCCAATTATTTAACAATCAACAAGAATCTAATAAAAATTTTTAATATTGATATTTCAACAAATACTAATACGCAAAATATTTGATCTTCAAACATTTTTTATATCAATTTTTTGATTGATGTAAATTTGCATCAAAAACTTAAAAATTCATGAAAAAGAGCAAAAAAATACCGATGCAATAATGCAACTGGTTGCATTATTGCATCGGTCTAAATGTACTTTTTTCTCTTTCTGACGAAAGTAGACGGATCAATACCAAGTTCCTTTGCAGCATCTCTTACGTTGCCGTTTCTTTCATATGCCTTTAGGAGAAGTTCTCTTTCAACAACTTCCAATGCATCAGAAAGTTTCACTATTTTGTCGTAAGATTTTTTTTCAGCATGAGAAGCTTCAGTAATATGAGGAGGTAAATCTCCTTTAGTAATTACGTCATCTACTGTTGTCACTGTTATTCTTTCAACCAGATTTCTTAATTCTCTCACATTTCCGGGCCAGCTGTATTCATACAAATATTTCAGTGCTTCTTGTGATATCTTCTTATTTAAACCATACTTTTTGTTAAATTCCTTCAGGTAGTATTCTACAATTGGAATAATGCTGCTGGTTCTGTTTCTCAATGGTACCACCTTTAGGGGAACAACATTTAGACGATAGTATAAATCCTCACGGAAAAGGCCATCTTCAACCATTTTCTGCAAGTCTCTGTTTGTTGAAGCAATTATTCTAACATCAACCTTTATAAGTTTATTGCTTCCAATTTTTTCTATTTCACCATCCTGCAAAACCCTTAATAGTTTAACCTGCATTGCCAGTGGCAGCTCCCCAACTTCATCCAACAGCAATGTACCGTTATTTGCCGCTTCAAATATTCCAAACTTCCCACCCTTTGAAGCTCCCGTAAAAGAACCTTCCACATAACCAAAAAATTCCGATTCCATTAAGCTCTCCGGTATTGCTCCGCAGTTTATTTTTATAAAAGGCTTATCTCTTCTGAGGCTGTTGTCATGAACATATTTTGCAAGCACTTCCTTGCCTGAACCTGTTTCTCCATTAATCAATATGTTTGTATCAACACGAGCAACACGTTTTGCCAGCAGTAAAAGATTCAACATTTCTTCATCTTCTGCCACTATATATTCAGTCCCTGCAATTTGTTTGTTCAGTTCCTCAATTAAGTTTTGGTATTTTAAATTTTCTTTTTTACTTTTAATTACCTTTTCTTTTAAAGCTTCTAAATCTGTAATATCTCTGACATTGGTCACTACCAACTGAATTTTTCCATCTGAATCATAAAATGGTGTTCCTGTGACCAGCGCGCACTTACCGGTGTTAAATTGCTGATGCAGTGTGTATGATGCATTGTCCTTTAAAACTTTCAAGGTAACTGACTGGGATATGATGCCCTTTCTTACTAGTTCCTCCATGTTGTGACCTAAGAGGTTTTCTCTTCTTAGTCCTGTAATTCGTTCATAGCTATTATTTATTAATATGGTATTTGCTTGTCCATCTGTTATATAAATACCATCATAAGAAGTCTCTATAATCGCTTCCAGCATCATTAAATGATCTAAACTTTTAAAAGCCTCTTTCATATACATACCGTGTATAATAAGTTATACTTTCCTTCCTTGAAATGTTTCAAAGTCATAGCACAATTATAGCCTTAACTTTGGTTAATATATTAACAAGTAATACAAGTGATTGTCAATACACTGGTTCAATTAAAAATTCATTTAGTATACTTTTATTATCATAATCTATATTAAATCCGCTCAAATATTCTTTCAAACTGACAGGAACAGCTATTACCATATTATTGACTTCGTAAAATTCCCAACTCTCGTCACTTGCATGTTCATCCAGAACAAGATTATAAACAGGAGTGCCTCATCCTGCTGATGAATAGACAAAGTCAATTCTGTACATTGCGCCAACAATATTGGAATTTTTAAGCTCATAATCCATTTTTTTAAGAGCAGAGTCTGTTACGTTAATTACCATGTCATTTTTGATTTCAACTTGAGAAGTATTAGTTTCTTCCGTCTTTGTTTCAGAGCTGTTGCATGATGTAAGAACCAATGCTGTAAACAATAATATAATCAGTTGTTTCATATATCGTCCTTGTAAAATAAATTTAGCTTATAAATTCATTTTCCTTTCTTAATTATTTTCTATGTTATAAAGATAATGTGGATGTTTCTGCAGAAATTGCAACAATTCGACTTGATTATTTGTATGTATATTTATTTGTTCTATTGTAAATGTTATACTTTTTATTTTATTATGTTTTTCTCGATTTGTCTATACATTTATTAATGTAATTTTTGTTAAAAAAGAGGCTGCATTAGCAGCCTCTCAAATATTAAATGCCTCTTAGAATTTAATATGCCCTTTTTTATCTTTGTACCAGCATGGCAGTTCCCATTCCGCCGCCTATGCACAATGTTGCGAGACCTTTTTTAGCATCTCTTTTTTGCATTTCGTAAATCAATGAAACAAGAATTCTTGCTCCTGAAGCTCCGATTGGATGTCCAAGTGCTATTGCTCCGCCGTTTACGTTTGTAATGTCTTCACTTAAACCCAAATCTCTTACAACTGCACATGCCTGTGATGCAAATGCTTCATTTGCTTCTGCAAGTTCAATGTCTTCAATTGTCCAGCCTGCTTTAGCAAGAGCTTTTTTTGTTGCCGGAACAGGTCCTATACCCATTATTTTCGGATCTACTCCTGCTGAGCCATATCCTGCTATTTCGCACAAGTATTTGAGCCCAAGTTCATCAGCTTTTTCTTTGCTCATGATTACCAGAGCTGCTGCTCCGTCATTTATTCCTGATGCATTACCTGCTGTAACTGTTCCGTCTTTTTTGAATGCTGGTTTTAATTTTGCCATCTTATCTAATGTTGAACCGTGTCTTGGATATTCATCTGTATCTATTACAACCGGATCACCTTTTTTCTGTGGAAGTACAACAGGAACTATTTCATCTGCAAATCTTCCGCTCTTTTGTGCTTCTTCAGCTCTGTTTTGGCTTTGAACGGCTATTCTGTCCTGTTCTTCTCTTGTAATACCCCATTGTTCAGCTACATTTTCAGCTGTGATTCCCATGTGGTATTGATTGTATACATCTGTAAGTCCGTCATAAACCATGTAGTCTATGATCTGGCCGTCTCCCATTCTTTGTCCCCATCTTGTTTTAGGTAAAAGATATGGAGCATTTGTCATGGATTCACATCCTCCGCAAAGAATAACATCGCATTGTCCGCTTTCCACAAATTGTGCAGCCATGCTCACTGCTCTTAAGCCTGAACCGCATACCATGTTGATTGTCAGCGCCGGAATTTCTATTGGAACTCCTGCACCCAATGTAACCTGTCTTGCAACGTTTTGTCCAAGACCGGCTCCTAAAACATTTCCAAAATAAACTTCTTCGATTGCACTTGGCTCAATGCCTGCTCTTTTAATTGCTTCTTTGGCTGCAATCACGCCTAAGTCAACAGCTGATAACGGTGATAATGCTCCTCCGAAAGAACCTATTGGTGTTCTTGCTGCTGATACTATTACTGCCTTTCTCAT